>NZ_CAXUBY010000021.1:0-50608 GCF_964249515.1 Eubacterium sp. 3_1_31 | reverse complement strand
AATTAAAACGAACCGCCGTATACGGAACCGTACGTACGGTGGTGTGAGAGGGTGATTTATTTCACCCTACTCGATTGTTATTAAGTTGTTAAAAGATAGTTCCTGTTTAAAAAATAATAATATACGCACAAAGATGCATAGCCAAAGTTAAAATACAAAGTTCTTGTGTTGCTTTGGTTTCCATTATTTATGATGGCGTAGCAACCAGATTAATAAAATAGTGATCATTGCGAAGAGAACGCCATACATTTCCCTGGCATTATCATGATTGCTAATGTTGTTGCTTGTATAGAGTGCAAAGAGGAACAAAACAAAATTCATGGCGCAGGTTAAATATAAGAGATAGTTTGTTTTTAATGATTTCAGCATATGTATATTACAGGAAATCGATAAGAATAGAGCGTATTGCTTTCATCAATAAAGAAAGCATTCGTTACGATAACCTGGTTTCCTTTCTGTTTCAATATTTATAAATGTAAAAAGCCAATGTTTCCATAAAGAAAGAAGGACATTTCTGTAGGGAAATGCCTTTCT
Organism: Eubacterium sp. 3_1_31; assembly: GCF_964249515.1. Lineage (NCBI taxonomy): Bacteria > Bacillati > Bacillota > Clostridia > Eubacteriales > Eubacteriaceae > Eubacterium > Eubacterium sp. 3_1_31. The sequence goes on along the minus strand of NZ_CAXUBY010000021.1, from coordinate 50,074 downwards.
CTTTAACGAAATTTTTTCATGAATGCATCTATACGCTCAATGGCTTCTTTAATATGCTCAATGCTATAAGCATAAGATACACGAATAAAACCTTCTCCGGCATCACCAAAAGCGGTACCAGGGACACAAGCAACTTTTTGCTCATTCAATAGCTGCTCACAGAATTCATCACTCGTTAAACCAGTTGAGCGGATATCTGGAAAGATATAAAATGCTCCCTGAGGTAAATGCGTAGGCAGACCAATGCGATTAAACCCTTTTGTAATGAAATTACGGCGTGACATATAGGCCTCTTTCATTTCTTGGACATGAATATCACCATTGCGCATCGCATCAATTGCACCATATTGTGCACCGGTAGGGGCAGACATGATGATATATTGATGGATCTTGTTCATCGCCTCTGTAAAGGTTTGATTAGCTAAAACATATCCTAAACGCCAACCGGTCATCGCATATGCCTTAGAAAAACCACTGATAATGATAACCTGATCTTTGATTTCATCAAAATTTGCTAAGGAATAGAAATTATCCTCATAAGATAATTCAGCATAGATTTCATCGCTGATAACGATCAGTTCATGTTTTTTAATAATCGGTACTAATTTCGCATAATCTTCCTTCGTCATGACACCACCGGTAGGATTACTTGGGAAATTCAGCAAGATTGCCTTCGTCTTTGGCGTAATGGCAGCCTCTAATTTTTCCGGTGTTAGTTTAAACTGTTCTTCGTGTTCCAGTTTTACATGCACCGGTATGGCACCGGTTAACTGTACACTTGGGGTATAGGCAACATAACTTGGCTCCATCAAAATGACTTCATCACCAGGATTTACTATCGCTCGCATGGCAATGTCGATACCTTCACTTCCGCCAACGGTGATGATGACGTTATGAACGGGATCATAATCTAAATGAAAACGGCGTTTTTGATAAGCACAGATTTCTTCTCTTAATTCCAGCAGTCCCTGATTCGCTGTATAATGTGTTTTTCCACTTTCAATGGAATATATAGCAGCTTCACGAATATGCCATGGGGTATCAAAATCAGGTTCTCCAACACCCAGTGAGATGACACCTTCCATTTCACTCGCTAAATCAAAAAATTTACGGATACCGCTAGGTTTAATTTCCTGTACTTTTTTACTTAAGAAATTTTCGTATTGCATTATGGTGTTACAACCAATCTTTCTTCAGGTTTTTCTTCATCACCAAAGACAACGCCGTTAACTTTGTATTCTTTTAATACGAAAAATGTCGATGTGGATGTGACATGGTCAGTCGTCGCTAATTTTGAGCCTACAAAATTAGATACTTCCTGCATGGTTTTGCCATAAATTATGACGATAAACTCGCTTTTCCCGCTCATCAGATACATTGTATCTACTTCTGGATAACGATAAATATTTCTAGCAATACGATCATAGCCATAATCACGTTCCGGTGATACTTCAACCTCGATCATCGCCATGACTTTATCACGGTTTGTTTTATCCCAATTGATAATGGTATGATACCCGCATATAATTTTCTTTTTCTCAAGTTCATTCATGGTATGAATGACACTGTCTTCATCTTCCAGTAAAATGTCAGCTAAATCTCTCGTGGAGTAACGGGCATTTGTTTCCAGAAGGGAAAGTAATAATTCTTGTTTCATTTCATCACCCTTTTTCTATATAATACTTATATTTTAAACCGATAGCGGCATTTAGTAAATAAAGAATATCATGAAACTGAATGTAAATGGGGAATGTTAAGAAGATTTAAGATATCCTCTTATGGTTTATTCTAGTATATGAAAAAAATTCAAAAGAATGAAATGTTATAATAAAGATAATCGTTTACTATATGAAGGAGATATAAAGGATGGTTGAACATGGGGAAGCTGTCTATACACTAGAAGAGCTACTAGCAGAGTATGGCGATATGATTTATCGCATAGCGATGCATAATATGCGACATAAGGCAGATGCAGAAGATATCGTTCAAGATATTTATATAAAATTGCTGCATAACATGCCTTCTTTTCAGAATGCCGAAATGCAAAAGAAATGGATCATTCGTGTTACCATCAACACTTGTCATGATCGCTGGCGTTATTTGCGTTTACGTACTGCTTTTTCCTTAGATGAACGTTATGATGTCATGGAAGAACATAAACAAGAGTATGGCTTATTGTATTATGTCAGAGAACTTCCGGAGAAATATCGAAATGTCATTTATTTGCATTATTATGAAGGTTACAGTGTTACGGAAATCGCCGAAATTTTACATCGTAAAGAAGCAACGATTTTAACATGGTTACATCGCGGCAGAATAAAGCTGAAAGAGCGCTATGAAGGAGGAGAGGAACATGTGGGATGAATATCGAAAAGAAATAGAACAATTACATCTAGATGACAGTGTTATAAAAGACATACAGCAGAATTCGTTAAAAAAGCATCCCCATGCGTTTTGGAAGCATAAAGGAAAATGGGCTTTCGCTTTTGTATTTGTGGCATGCTTCTGTATAGGTGGCTTCATGCTTTTGAAACAGCCTAAAGAAACGGTTATCCTTCATCAACCGAAAACATATAAAACAATATCAAAGACGCAAAAGCAAGATACTTATTTGAAAGGAAAGGATACTACAATACCATTGCCTAGTGAAGATTATGGAAGCGCTAAACCTAAAACAGGAAGTGCGGAAACCATAAAATATCCAGTGTATGAACAAAGCTATCCACAAGATCTTAAGGGGATTTATAAAAAACAAGTTTCAAATGATACAAAGCAAGAAATTTTAAAGGAATTCGCTGAAATATTTCATATTAAAAATGGAAGTTATACGGATACTTCGCTTAAAGATGATGTCGTATGTATAAAAGTAATGGAAGATGGTACGATTGAAGTAGCTTTCTTAGAGGATAAGAAAACCAATGGATATATAAGCAGGGAAATGCTGTTAGAAAACGCAACAGCGATTTATAAAAAGTATCCTAAGCTACAAATGGATAATCCTATGTGGAAAATAAAAATTGATTATCGCGATGGTATGTTAGAGTATCAGGTACTTCTTTGTGATGAAACAAAAGGCTTATGGAATCAGGAGTTAAACAATATAACATTCTATGTCACCTATCAAGAGAAAAACAATGCACTCTATTCTACATTGCATATGCACATAAAAACAATAGCGCGGCTGCAACAGCGGCAGAGCTATGAGATTATAACCGAGAAAGAAGCGAAGAAGCGATTTCTACAAAAGGAATACATGCAATTGGACACAGATACAAAATATTTACCAGATAAAGATGATATTGTCAGCGTGCAATTGCAATATTTAGATTCAGCAGATGAGGCATATCGCAGTATGCAGCCCCTTGTTTACCCGATCTATCGGTTTTATTTAAAAGACGATCAAGGGAAAGAGCATCTTGTGGATGTACCCGCTTTAAAAGAAAAAGATTGGCGAAAGCTAGAGGTGGAAATTAATGAAAACAATTAAATATATTCTTATATTTGCTATATGCGGAAGTCTCATGGGCTGTGGCGCAAAAGCGCAGCCGCAAGAATGGAAACCATCACGGATTGCTCATGCACAAGGCGATGGAATCTTATATGCGGATACCATCGATGATTTAGTTTCTACGATGAAAGTTCCGGAAAAATTACCGGTATTAAAAAGTAAATTGGAGCGAGATGATATGGGAGAATTGGTGATGCCACTCTCGATAAAACAAAGAATGGAGAAAATGAAAGCATTTATAAGAAAATATGAATTAACGGATACTTTCCAATATTCCAGTAAATTAGATATCGTTTCCGCACAAGGTGAGCGCTATGAGATAACAGCAGAAACAGATGGAGATATTTTATTGACAATAAATCGACAACAACCACAGAAAGTCACAACACAAAAGCAGGCAGATGCCTATCTTCAGCAGGTAATGAAAGAATATCCGGCATTTTTTAAGAATTATACACAAGATAAACCAGAATATTCACGTTTTAATGATCATGGATTCGCTTTTACGGCTTCATGGCATAGGACACAGAAAAATATCATAGATACAGCGATTGCACAATATACGGATACCATCACGTATGCACCTAATGATGCATTTATAACGCAAGATATGTTTCGCTTTTCACAAAAAGAGGTGAAACAAAGTCAGAATTATAAAGTTAAGACGGTAAAGGAAGCAGAACTTGAAATGCGTAATGGTAATTATATTTCGGTTCTTGATGAGATAAAGGATATAAAGAAACTTAAAGTTAAAGGTGCTAGCATAACCTATATAAATGTTAATAGTACATATCTTTATCCGTGCTATATGTTCTTTTTGGAAACAACACCATTTAAGGGAATGCCAGGTTTTCAGGTTGTTTATGTTCCAATGCTTTATGAAGAGGATTTAAAGATGTATCGTAATACGAATGGTACATTATTATAGGAATGAAAATAGCGATAGCGGTATTAAGTCCATATCGCTATTTTTCTGTAAATAGACTCGTACATCAGAGATATAACTTATAAGCACAAAAGAAAATTGTTCGAGGCTTTTTTAGTGATATTATACAGAGAAATTCTAGGAAGATCTTGTTTTTCAATCGTACGGTTAGGTAACTTTAATTTCTTACAGATATTTATGAAAATGCTTAAATTTTTGTTGAAAAATAAAAAAAACGTTGTAAAATGAAGATAGATATACCTTTCTATACAATTTTAATGAATATATGAATTTATTTATTCATACACTATAGATGTAGTATTGCATCATCAGACAACATAGTTCCATTGATCTTCAAATGTAAAATACGACTGGGAAAGGAGGAGAACTATGGCTATTTATGATATTTTGAATGGGGTAAAAGACATTCGTGAAAGTGGTGAAGGAATTTGCACGTTTAATGGATTCCTTGAGGATTACCTTTCCATCATTGAGGCTGATGAGGGGAAGGAAGAAGTACGTGAGGTATTAGAAACGCTCTTTGAAGAGGATCATAATCTGAAAGTTGCAGTAGATTTGCACTTGAATATTAATAAAGAGGCAATTGCTAATCAGATCATTCGCTACAAAGATTCATTTAAGTTGCCGCATGGAACGATTTGTTGTCCATATGTAGTGTATGGAAAATTTGATGATTATCAAAAGGCCGTAATTTTAACATTAGGAGATAAGGAAGAATATGTCATTGCTAAGGCATTGTACTATGTAATGAGTGAACCGGAAAATGAATATGAGGGAACACGAAATGAAATCATCGCGATGTCAGTGAATAAAGATACGATTGAGCGCATGATGGAAAATGTGATTGCATTCTTTATGCAGAATCAGAAAGCCGGTATCGTTCAAAGACGTCTTGACAGTAAAGTATTTGAGAACTATGACGAGATGTATGAAATGGCGAAAGAAATGGGATCCTGGCAACAGGAACATTTACAAAAACTGTTAGAAGAAAGTAAAAACCGTGAAAAAACAATTAATGAAATCATTGCGAAATGGTTCTTATTGAAGAAATTCTCTTATGTGCAATACATGATGGATAAAAACAATTTGAACCGTGTGCATGAAGGTAATGTAAAGAAACAGCGCCAGGTGGCTAAGGAAAAATGTGATGCTATTGGTTTTGTATCTTATAGTGAATTGTGGAAAATGGTGAAGGATATGCACTAAAGGAAACCTGCTAAGGTTTCTTTTAATGTTATCATGGCTATAATAATGATGGAAGGAAGGATGTCTATGAAATTTTGCAGTGCATGCGGTAACGCATTAATTATGAAAAAACATGAACACGAGGGTTGCATTCCATATTGCACGACTTGTCAGAAATACATATTTCCACAATTTAATACTGCTGTATCCCTGGTGGCATTATCACCGGATGAAAAGCAAATACTGTTGATTCAACAATATGGTAAACAGCGGAATGTTTTGGTGGCTGGTTATGTGAATCAAAAAGAAAGTGTTGAAGATGCGGTGTGTCGTGAGATGCAGGAAGAGATAGGTAGTAGGGTTGTTGCATATCGCTATTTGAAAAGTGAATATTTTGAAAAAACAAACACCTTAATGCTAAGTTTTGCTGTTTTGTTAGATAGTACATCTTTAGCAGACGTATCGGTTTGGGAGATCGATGAGGCCAAGTGGTATTCATTTGATGAAGCCCTTAAAGCAATCGCTCCAGCATCATTAGCACAGCGCTTTTTATTGAACTTTATTCATTGTTATGAAAAAGAAGCTAAGGGAAACTTTTTTAAATAGAAATAGGAATATACATTTTTTGTATAGGATAAGGAAAACTTTGCACCGGGATCTGAAATCATCTAATGTGAACGATTTACTTTTGTTCATGTTTTTTTAATCTTACAAGCAAATACCATAAACGCAAAGCATTCACAATGAAATTAAGTATTATTTTATCCTGCAAAGCTAGTTTCAAAAATTTGTATTCTATCGTTACACATAAGACATATCTTGTCATAAAAAGACAGGAAAAGTTTCATGCTTATCGTTATAATAAAGATTATAAGGAGGCATCTAACATGGAATGGATAAACATTGTACAAAAGGCTTTAAATTATATGGAAGATCATTTGCTTGATGATATACATAGTGAACAGATAGCAGAAGCGATGTACATATAGCATATTTTTTAGCCTTATTTTGCCAATGGCAAACTATCATGAAAAAGGCTCATAAAGGCTAGCGAATTATCTTACTATTTATTGATGTATGGCAGAGAAGATTCAGACTCATGAAGCTGTTAAATCTGTTTTTACACCTTGTAATTCTACATCTATTATACATTCTTTGATAAAGACTGGAAGATAAGCACCATTGGTGATTTCAGAGATTTCATCATCTAAGGGGTGTTCACATAAATACGTATAAACAGCATCTTCTTCATATTGCTTGTCAGATACTTCAATATCGTGAGAACGGAAAAGATAATCCATCTTACCAATGAGATGATATGGAAAATGTAAGGTATATACAAACATTTTCTGTTTACGGGTAAGACAGGCACTCGCAAGTGCATGCGATACACTTTTAGCATACGCGCGTATCAATCCGCCTGCCCCTAATTTAATACCGCCGAAATAACGTACGGTAACTGCTACGATATCTTGCATCTGATGTTTCATCAAACATTCTAACATGGGCACACCTGCTGTACCGGCAGGTTCTCCGTCATCATTACTGCGTTGTATTTCGTTTTGTTTGCCTATGATAAAGGCATAACAGTGATGTCTGGCATTAGGGTGTTCTTTTTTTATCTTGTTAATAAAAGTCTTTGCCTCTTCTTCACTGTTACAACGGTGAAGGTAACAAAGGAAACGACTTTTTTTGATTTCAAATTCATCCATATGATCTTCTTTTAAACGATACATGTTATCACCTGTTTCATTATAATATAGATAAGGACAGAAAAAAAGAATCGATAGCGATTCTTTTAAAAAGTAATTATTGGTATTTTAATTTAAGGTATTCCTAACCGTCAATCTTCATTGTGGAGATTCTCAACAAATAACTTATCTAAAACCATCTTGTGAAAGAATTAAGCTTTTTGTCCATCAGTTGATTTACTAGCTTTAAATTCGATAAACTTTACTTCACCACATTCAAAATCCAATGGGAGATTACGGAAAGAGTCCTGCGGTACATCATGAATATATGGGTCTGAAGTAGAGAAGATTTGATGAATTTCTGCTACTGTAAAAGGCAATTCACTATATAAATTCTCGGTATGAATATGTAAATGACTGGCTGTATTAATGTTTGTATTACAAATAACCATTAATGCACGATCTTCTAAGATAAAACTATACCCAATGCCAAAGTCTTTCGGAGAATCAAACCATACGGGAACACAGCTTTCTTCTTTACTAATGGCATCAAGATATGTATTACGTATTGCGGAACAACGCTCTAATAAAGAAGGCAAAACATTGAGATCCGGCGTACGATAATTAAAATAGTAAGAATCTAAATAAGCCTGTTGACGGTAGCGGAGATCTTCTTTTGGCAGAGAAGATAGATATTTTTTGTCCCCATACTCACTCAATTGCATTGGCTGTACCTCAAAGCATTCAACACCATTCATCAGCATCGGAATACCATTGGGTAAGAATTGATTCATAACACTTAACATGATCATCAATTTTTTACCATTTTCCAATGAGCACACTCTTCTGGCATCATAAAATTCACTAGCCGCAAACATGGGACAGGCATTGCCTTTTAAACGATATGCAAAGGTATGGAAACGGAAGTCCCAAATATTGGTTTCTTCATAACCACTATTTCCACTAATGGCATCAAAGCCTTTTGCTACCCATGCACTACTATTTTCCATGAGCGTATCTTCTGCAATCATGGCAAAGTGACGGTTTCCTTTGCGCGCTGTCTTTACCAATTCTTTTTGCAGTTTTTCAGGTAATAAATATGTTTTTTCCAAATAAATACCATCAACGCCGAGTGTTTGTTGATACCATTGAATGGTTTCATTTAACATATCCCATAAACTACGCAAAGCCTTTTTTCCCGGATGCAAATCATAACGAATGCTGTCTTGCATTAGATAAGGTGCACAATTTGCAGGTAATGCGTTTTTTGGTACATGAATATGAAAATCTTCAAAGAAACGGAATACAGTACCATCTTCATCAACAGGTAAATGTGCATTGATTTGATCTGAGAACATTGGCGCAATCGTGATATGTTCTAGTTTTTCTATAGCAGCTAAATCCATATCTGTGGGCTCTGGTGCATTACGGAAGAAAGCTAGGTGTGCTTTTACATCTTCGCTGCGATAAAAATCTTTTAACGCATACGTATGCGGTATTGTGTTTTGCGGTAGCGCATTACAAATCGGCGCATGATAATTTCGCAATTCATCATATGTCATCCAATAAAACCATTCCGGATGTTTCTGATAATATGTATTATCTCTGGCAAGCTTACCTGGACAAAATTCTAAAAGAACACGGATACCATGCATATGGCAAGCTTCAATAAATGCTAAGCATTGTTCCAGAACATTTAATTCCGGTACAAGTGGATCATGTAACGTTTCATCTATATCTGTAAAACTACGCACACATTCCTTTGCGGCATACGTATGAGGCGTCTGTGTTTTGCTTAAAGCAAATGGCTGGTGCATAAGTATGGTGTTTATACCCATGCGTTTTAAGTAGGGAATTAATAAAATACTCTTCAAAAAAGTGCCATTATCACTTAAATGATACAAATTATCATGTGGCAATGCATCATCACGATCGTGATCCCATGCCGTGGCAGTACGTACCATGAGGGAATATATACTGGACTTTTTCAGCCAGCTGCCTTTTGAAGCTTTAGCATCTTGAAAAGGAATGCTTTTTTTCACTTTTCCTTGTTCATCCATTAAGATGTGGCGCAAAGTAAAAAGATAAAAGCGGTATGGATTGACCAGAATTTCACGGCTGCGTAAGTTTTTCTTATCCGGATAGCCATACATATTCCATGCATTAGGAATCGCATAATTGTAAATGTCATCGTGGTGGAGTTTCTCTTCTTTCTCTAATGCATGATAAAGTGCTGTAACATGGTTCATTGGAAAACCCCCTTGTCTATAGTTATAGTATAGTATACAAGCAGGAAAAAGCCAAACGAATCTTTGCTTTTTTTCATACGGGAAAGCTTATATAAAGTTATCGCAAATGAAGGATACAGATGATTAAAAAGGCATATGTGAATTCGACAGAATGTGATGATAGAAGTTGTTATACTCAAAACAGGTGAGGACATGAAAAAACTAATTTTGTTAGGTATAACAGCGTTTCTTTGTGCATGTAGTAATGCTTCAAGAGAAAAGATTGAAATGACTGAAAAAGATGCACATCTGTTGATTCAGGTGGAACATCAGGCATATGCGGATAAGTTAAACGATTTATGGAATCGTAGCTATCCGAAACAAAAAGATGCTTTACATTTCGTTGTACAACCTTATTACTTTACCCAGGATATCAAACAAGATATTATCTGGACGAACGATATTGACGCAACTTTTTTAAAAGATAAGCTCATGGAGATAAAGGAAGTGTCTTATACATATGATGTGCCGGATAGTTTACAGAGAGAGGAATTAAGCGATTATTATACACCTGTTATTGGGGAGGGACTGGTGTTTTGTTATCGCAAGGATTTGTTAGAAAAAAATAAATTGTCGGAAGAAGATCTAGTTAGTTTTGAGCAAATGGCAGAAAGTCATGTACGTTATTATCATAATCATATGGGAGAATATGTATATCCGTTTTTCGCTAAACTACTTCCTAAGGAAACAATTCCATTTACCAATCTTTTTCCTAAAGAGCAGACAATCAAGCAATTAAAAGCATATAAGGAAATAAATGCAAAATTGGATATGCCGGATGATTTGATACAGCAAAAGGATTTTTATAATGGTGATGATTATTTATGTGGCTTACTGTCGACAAAGTTTCAGTATGAAAATAGAAGTGCCTATCAAAATGGTAATCTACATTTCATGGCGATGCCATCCTGGCAAGAAGAAACCATAGCACCGCCATTTACGACGTTTGGATTTGCTGTAACAAAAGAATGTAAATACCCGAATACAGCAAGACAGTTTCTAGCTATGGTGCGATCGAAGAAAGGGATACAGGCATTATTAGACACTAATATGAAAGTACCTTTATTATGTAGTGAGGATGTAAAAGATTTCTATATTTATGATCATGCTAAAAAGGAACTCATAGAGGCTGTAAATACAACACAACTATATAATCTGTCAATAATAGAAGAAAATCCGGGAATTACAATGGAAATGTTGATAAACCAAAGTGATTTTACATCAATCTTACAAAACTATATTTGTAGTAAAGATTCCGCAGCTAAAGTTTATAAGGAATTGGTAAAAAATCTAAGGACATGGAGCATAGGTAAATAATAAAAAGTGATGCAACCATCACTTTTTATAAAAATTCATTAGTTCTTATCTTGAACAGTTATATCTATTTCTTTAATCGTATAAGCACCTTCAGAACTTCCTGCAATTACTGAGAAAGTATAAAAATTTGGTACTTCTGTAGAAAACTCACAACTTTGTTTACCGTCACCACAATCAACTTCTATAGAATAACAAAGTTTTTGTGGCCACTTATAATCTTCAACGTGTTTGAATTTAACCTTTTTATCGCTTTGCATTTCATAAACATCCAAGTATTCGTTAATATCAAAATCACTATCTTTTTTAAGTGTTTTTGGTCCGGAATATTTAACAATTGCTTTTATGCGTTCTTCATAAGGCTTGGAGTCAGAATCTTTACTCTTTTGCGTGCAAGCAGTTAGATTACAAAGAAACATAAGAAGGAGCAAAGAAAGTAACACAATTTTCTTTTTATTCATACAAGATCCCTCTCTTTTTGCTATAAATGATAGCAGTTATCTTTTTAATACATGTATGAAACAGAGTTACTGTCTTTTCTAAAGCAGTATCTCAAAGATGATAAACCCGGTAATGATACCTAAAACGAATATACCGATATAATATCCAATATTTTTCTTTTCCATGTTGATCTCTTTTGTTTGATCTAATTATCTTATAGACAAGAATAATCTAATTAGATTTTGTTCATGTCCCAATTTTCTAGGCTTTAATAATTCATAATTTTATTTTTTAAAGAACTCATCAAATACCGCTTTTACTCTTTCTGCTTCTTGCTTATCTTCAATATAAGCATCAGAATTAAACAATACAGGATTCTCTGAAATATAAACAGCTAAAGTTTCATTTGCAGTCGTAGTGATTTTAATTCCCACATACAATTTAGGTTCTACAGCTATAAAAGAGGAAGCACCACCAAGTACCTGATGAAGAAAAGGTTCTGCTTTTCCACGATAATTTGCATGTTCATTTAAAATACTATATTTTTTAATTTCTGATAACTTGTATTCTCCCTGTGTTCCATCTTTAATAGTATAAGTGTTTGAATCTGCGTCAATTACAATACTCCTAAATTCTTTCATCATTTTAACTCCTTTCTAATCCCTATACGTTTAGGATTTTATATCATATTTCTTATTCTATTCATCCCATGGGTATCACATCTCCTAATTAATGTTATGGTTATCTTTCTACATCCATCATACCGCTTTTTTGGGAAAAGACAAGCTTTCTATTGTGAATACCAAAGTTTTAGTGTTTGTTTAGATTGTATACAGCACTTGAACATACACATGGAAAAGCCTCCTACATAATCCGTTATGTAAGAGACTTTCTCGTTGTTTTTATTCATTAAATAAGATATCTTTCATGGTATACGTACCATGGGGCTTGTTTTGGATAAAGCGTGCTGCGCGTAAAGCACCATTCACAAAAATCTGTTTACTATTAGCCGTATGTTTGATTTCCAGAACTTCATCTTCTCCAAGATAGAGGACACTGTGCTCTCCGGCAACCGTACCGCCTCGTACGGCATGAATACCGATTTCTTTTTGTCGTTTGCCAATGAACCCTTCTCTTCCATGTACTTCTTCATAGGCATGATCCTTGTTCAGAATATCGACAAGCATCTTTGCTGTGCCGCTAGGTGCATCCTGTTTTTGATTGTGGTGTGCTTCTATGACTTCCATGTCAAAACTATCTTCTAACAAGGGTGTCACCATCTTAAGAATTTCCTGCATGACAGCAATACCTAGTGAGAAATTTGCTTGAAAGACAATAGGGGCATACATACCTAAAGCATTGATTTCTTGTTTCTGCATATCACTATGTCCGGTCGTTCCACAGATATAAGGCGTATGATGCTCCTTCACATAAGGGGCAATCCACTCTAAATTGGCGGGATGTGAAAAGTCGATAATCGCATGCAGTTCTTCTTGCAGTGTTGATAAATCAGGTTTCTGAGTACCATCGGCAATCATTACCACCTGCATATCTTCTTGTTTCTGAATACTGTCGACAACCAGTCTTCCCATCTTGCCAAAGCCTGCGACTAGAATATTTAGCATAAACCTTTCTCCTTCATTTTAGCAGCTAATACCTCTTTATGTTCTTCTGACATTTCACATAACGGCAGACGATATCCACCAACCTGTTTGCCCATCAGATTCAAAGCTTCTTTGACAGGAATCGGATTGACTTCAATAAATAAAGCGTGAATGAGATCTAAATTATCTAACTGTATCTGTAAGGCTGTATCTACATCATGATGTAAATATGCCATCACCATATCGTGTGTTTCTTGTGGCATCACATTTGCCAATACAGAAATCACACCACTGGCACCTAAAGATAATAAAGGAACAATCATGTCATCATTTCCAGAATACATACGGAAATCATCATTCAGATAACGGGCGATATTTGTCGCATAAGCGATATTTCCGCTTGCTTCTTTAATACCGCAAATATGTTCATGTTTACTTAATACGGCAACGGCTTCTTCAGAGATACTGCAACCTGTTCGGCCAGGAATGTTATACATGATGATTGGTGTATGAACGGCATCGGCTACGGCCAGAAAATGCTGAATCATTCCACTGGCATTGGCTTTGTTGTAATATGGGGAAATGACCAGTAAGGCATCGGCTCCCATTTCTTCATACTTCAAGCTTTTTTCAACAGCTGTCTGTGTACAGTTAGAGCCACTGCCGACAATGACCGGGATTCGCTTGTTAATCGTTTGTAAGGTAAATTCGACGACAGCATCATCTTCCTCATGCGTCATGGTGCTGCTTTCACCGGTCGTTCCTAAAACCAGTATACCATCGGTATGATTGGCAACATGCCATTCTAATAATTCGTGTAACTTTTCAAAATTGACACTTCCATCTTCATGGAAGGGTGTGATAAGTGCTACAATACTTCCCTTAAGATCAAATTTCATGATGTTCTCCTTTCACCTTTCGGTGTTTTGTTATAAATAGATTAAAGATCAAAGGCTTCCCCTAAGACTTCAATTGCTTTCTGTTTATCTTTTTCCTCTATGGTCAATGAGATAGAAATCTCACTTGATGTTATCATGTAATATCGAATATTATGTGCATTTAAGGTACTTAATACTTTTGCCGCTATACCACTGTGTGTGGAAATGCCGACACCGACGACCGAAAGTTTCACAAAGCCCAACAGACGGGAAATCGGATATTTGGAATTTAACTCATCGATATGCTTTAAAATGGTATCCGATTGTTTTTTATTACAGTAAAATGAAAAGTTAACTTTACCATCATGCGTCAACTGTTGCGATATTGTATCTAAATTGATATCTAATTTGGCAATCAGTGTGAACAACTCGCCAAGAAAGATACCATCATTGGGAAGATCGTTCACCCGCATAATTGCATAATCTTCCTTGATACTAATACCGGTAATCGGCATATCTTCCAGATTTTTCGTTTTTTCCATAATAAACGTCCCCTTACTTTTATCTTTCTCTAAGGCTTTTCCTAAGAATAGGCGTACATTGTATTTACTAGCCAGCTCTACACTGCGTGTTTCCAAAACACCGGCGCCCAAACAAGCCATCTGCATCATTTCATTATATGTGATTTCTTTTAAACGTTTGGCTTTTGGATACATTCTTGGATCAATGGTATAAACACCATTGACATCGGTATAAATATAGCAGTCCCAGCCAAGTTTGGCAGCTAAGGCGACGGCCGTTGTATCACTGCCGCCTCTTCCTAACGTCGTAATTTCACCATGCTCGGTAGCTCCTTGAAAACCAGCCACCACCACAACCTTTCCATCGTCCAGGTGTTTTTGTAAATTGGTGATGTCAATATCTTTAATACGCGCATGTGCATGATGATGGCTGGTAATGAAACCACATTGATATCCGGTTAAGGAAATCGCCGGTATTCCAAGTGCATCAATCGCCATGGCTAATAGGGTAATCGTTCGCTGTTCACCGGTAGATAAAAGGGAATCCATTTCTCTATCATTGGTATGACCACCTAATGCCGTTGCCATTTCAATAAGCTTATTTGTGGTTTTTCCCATGGCACTAGCTACCAGAATCACATTGTGACCAGCCTCTTTCATTTCTTTGACATGCTGAGCAATAGCGCGTATCTTATCCAGATCGGCTACGCTTGTTCCTCCATACTTCTCTACTATATTCATACGTTGATGACCTCATTACATTCTAAGTCCAACATGTTTTCATAGCTTTCTTTTTTAATGACGACACGGGCATGGCCATCTTTTACGAAAACGACTGCCGGACGTCCCAGCTTATTATAATTGCTGGCCATACTATAGCCATAGGCACCGGTCGTATAAATAATTAGCAGATCATTTTGTGATATCTTTGGCAATTTGGCATTCTCAATCAAAATATCTCCTGATTCACAGCATTTTCCGGCAATTGTTACGGTTTCTGTTTTTTCTTCCTGCATGCGATTGGCGATATCACAGGCATATTCTGCCTGATACAATGCTGGACGAATATTATCACTCATACCGCCATCGACAAAGATATACTTCTTATGCTCTGTTTGTTTTTGATAACCGACACGATATAGGGTACTGCCAGCTTCTGCTACGATGCTGCGACCTGGTTCAATCATAATTTTTTCGATGTTTAATTGTTGTTTGGCATTTTCTTTCTTACAAGTATCTAAGATAGTATGACAAACATCTTGTAAAGGAATAGGATGATCGGCATTCGTATAAAGTGCCGCAAAGCCGCCGCCTAAATTTAAAGCTGAGATATGAATATCATATTCAGTTTGCATTTCTTTTGTAAATTGCATGAGCTTTTCAATTTCCGCTACATAAGCCTGTTTATCAAATATCTGGGAACCGATATGGGAGTGATAACCAAGAAAAGTAATTTCCGCAACGCTTGTTAATGTATGGATCATGGCGGCAATTTCTTTTTTCTTGGTGATAGAAATGCCAAACTTACTATCTAAATGGGCGGTCACAATGTATTTATGTGTATGTGCTTCAACACCTGGATTTACTCTTAACATGGTTTTGATGCTGCGGCCACTGCGTTTTACGGCTTTTACCAGCATATCGCATTCCATCGCATTATCGACAATGATTGTTCCAACACCATAGTCTAAGGCCATCATGATTTCATCATAGGATTTATTATTGCCATGAAAATATACACGTTCCATAGGAAATCCAGCTTGTTTTGCGGTATATAATTCACCACCACTGACGACATCTAAGGACAAACCGTATTGCGCGACCAGTTCTACCATGGCTTTACAGGAAAACGCTTTGGATGCATAGAGTACTTCTGTTTTAAAAGTATCTGATTGAAATAATTCATGAAAACGGCTAAGCTTTTCCGTTATTTTATTCTCATCATAAATATACAAAGGGGTCTGGCAAGCCGTCGCAAGCTGTTCTACAGACACGCCTTGGATGTGTAAAACGTTATCTTTCATCATTCATCACCTCGTTAAAAAATGCCAGTAGGATAATGACCTTACTGGCATGTGAAATTTACTTACTACATGGACAATAAGATAGCACTCCTACGACTGTAGACAGTTTTATGGATGTTCTCCATAAACCCACCACAACTTCTTGCCAAAAGTTGTAGTTCGGCGAAATTGCTTCAGCTAACTGTCAAATGTCCGCCGACTCCAATTAACTTTGTCGCTTCCGCTCCTCTATCTGATTGGTTGTATCATACCACTAATGAGATGAAATTACAATAACATTATGAAAATAACAGAATAAATTTCAGAAAACATTTACACTATCAAGATATTAAGACCTTTTTCATCCCAGAATTAGGGAAATTTGTTTTTGGGAAAGCTGAGAGAGGATCGTTGAAAGGAAACAATACGGTACTTTTTTTCAAACATAAACAGTTGCCACCTACATCACCAAATGACGATAAAAAAAAAGACACGTGTCTTTAGCATGTTTGCCAATCATCACCATGTGGCTTGTACATTGATAAGACGTGTCTTTTATATGATATGGTATGGTTTATCGTTCTTTATTTCGCGAAGATATTAATGACTACTAATAGCACTCCCAACACAATTGCACATAGAAGTACATTACGAAAACTGAAGATTTCCCCTAGTAAATCACGCTCTTCTTCTGGCATCGGTTTTTCCGGATGCATGTTTTTCTCTATCATACCTCTCACCCCTCAGTTCATGGTTCACCTATTATAGCACACTTCTCTTATTTTGCATGAAAAGTTATGAAATTGTAAGAATCTTCTCGTGTACTAGGTGAATAAATAAAAAGATAAGATAAAGACAGCCATTAGACCAATGACAATCAGGATGTTACGTGGTTTCACAATTGCCGTCAGTATTGTATTATCCGGATGGGTTGTCGCAATCGTTGTATTCGTGGTAAGATCTTTCCCTTTCATATCAGTCACCTCACTTCGTAAGTGTTTGTTTATCTAACCGCATTATAGCATGATTCTTTTTTTGATAGGGGTGTATTACTAAAATGTAAGACAATCTTTAGAAAAATTAAGAATTTTTTATGATATTTTTTTGTCTATCTTTATAATTAGCACTCCTTCACTAAGTTAACGAAAGAAAAAGCCAAAAAGTTTCATTCTCACTACTTTTTTTTAAAATTATGCACATTGTGAAGAAGATGGTCTTATGGTATGATTACTGCGTTTGGAAGGTGATGCATATGAAGCGCTGGAATGATTTGTTTCAACAGGAAATACAGAAGCCTTATTATCAAGAATTGATGGCTTTTTTAGATGAAGAATATAAAACCAAGGCGATTTTTCCTCCACGTGAGGATTTGTTTACCTGTTTTGATGTTTGTCCATATGAAAAGGTGAAAGTAGTGATTTTGGGGCAGGATCCTTATCATCAGCCAAATCAGGCACATGGTTTGTGTTTTTCCGTGCGCAAGGGGGTAAAGCTGCCACCAAGTCTGCGTAATATATATAAGGAACTAAAGACCGATTTGGATATCGATATGCCCTCACATGGCTATTTGCTGGATTGGGCCAGACAGGGTGTTTTCATGATGAATGCAGTGTTAAGTGTCGAGTGTGGAAAAGCCGGTTCTCATCGTAAAAAAGGATGGGAAATTTTTACCGATACCGTTATTCGCGCATTGAATGAAAAAGAAGAAGGTATTGTATTCCTTTTATGGGGGAATTGGGCACAACAGAAAGCAGAATTCATTACCAATCCGCTACATCATATCATAACTTCAGCACATCCTTCTCCTTTATCGGCCTATCATGGATTCTTTGGCAGTCAGCCATTTTCTAAGACAAATACTGCTTTGTTAAAGATGGGGCATTCACCGGTGCAATGGAAGATTGAGGATTAAATATGTTTACAAAGGCAGAGGAAATTATTCAGCTTATTGAAGGACGGAAGAATCGCGGATATGGTTTGATGCATTTTAAGGACTATATGAAGAGCATAGGGGATCCCCAAAAGAAACTAAAAAGTATTCATGTTGCAGGGACGAATGGAAAAGGTTCTACGACCAATGATATCCGCAGTATGCTGCAGGAAGCAGGGTATTGTGTAGGCTCCTTTACCTCTCCTTATATGATTACGCATTTAGACCGCATCCGCATCAATGATATGTATATGGATGAAAAAGAATTCATAGAAATTGCCAATACTTATTATGAAAGTTGGCTTACCTGGGATCTGAGCATGTTCGAGATTGATATGATGCTGGCATGCATTTACTTTGAAAGGCATCATGTGGACTATGCCGTGTTTGAGGTTGGTTTAGGAGGCCGCAAAGATGCGACCAATATTTTGGAACCATTGATCAGCGTGATAACAAACATCGGATTGGATCATATGGAGCTTTTAGGAGACACCTATGCAAAGATTGCGGAAGAAAAAGCAGGTATCATCAAAGCTTGTGCAGATGTGGTGAGTGCAGAAACCAGAGCAGATTGCCTGGATGTATTTTTAAAACATGCCGATGCACAAGGAGTAAAATTGTACACCTTAGAGCCGATTTGTGATTTATCTACAAATTTGCAAACGGTATTTACCTATCGACATTTACAGGTGACACTGGCTTCTATGGCGAATTATCAGATTCGCAATGCGGCGCTTGCCTTGGAAACAATTTGGCGGCTACGTGAAAAAAGACTTGTGGAAATAAAGGATGCGCAGATTTTGGCTGGTTTACGTAAAGCTGTGTGGATCGGTCGTTTTGAAATTATGCAGAAAGATCCGATTGTGATTTTAGATGGAGCGCATAATCCGGATGGTATCCAGGCATTGTGCAACTCTTTACAAGGTTATGACGATATCGCTGTTTTATTTTCTGTCTTAAAAGATAAGAACTTTGAAACGATGTTATCGATATTAGAAACCATTACAAGTGATATTACCATCACACATTTTGATAATGAGCGCTCTTTAGATATCCGTTGTTTAAAAAATCGAAAACAGCTCCATCTTATTGAAGATTATCATGCGGCATTAACGTATATGTTAAAGAAAAAGAAAACGATCGTTATTACCTGTTCCTTGTATTTCATAAGTGAAATTCGCCAATTCTGGCAAAAGTAGAAAGAGCTTATGTACAAATAAGCTTTTGGTATAATATGGCTATATGGATGCTACATAAGAAAATAGCAGCTGCGAATTCCCGCTAGAGCCTAGGGGAATTGTAAAATAGTTAAACTAAAGTTTGCTTAAATGTACTACGACAATTTAGCAGATAAAAGATAGGTTGATACTTTCCATATATGATAAAGGATCAATCTTTTTTGTGTTTAAAATATAAAAAAGGCAATCCTTAAACATCAAAGAGAGGCAATAGCGTCTAAGATAAAATTGTGGTAAACTATAGAGGTAGGTGATATCCATGAAAATTAAAGAAATTATTGTTGTGGAAGGAAAAAATGATACCAACGTGCTACAAAGCTGCATTGACTGTGATACCATTGAAACTCATGGTACCCATCTGTCAGTAGAAACATTGCGACTCATTGAGCAGGCTGCCAAAACCAGAGGTGTCATCATCTTTACCGATCCTGATCATCCCGGGGAAATCATTCGTACTGCCATCAATCAGAAAATTCCCGGCTGTAAAAATGCATATATCGAGAAGCATAAAGCAAAAACAGCGAAGAAGGTCGGTGTAGAACATGCATCAAAAAAAGATTTGTTGGATGCATTATCTCATGTATTCACCTATCAAGAACAGCCTGTTGAAAGTATATCCTGGGAAGAATATTTATCTTTAGGCTTGCATGGGGGGAAAGCTGCCGCTCATCAAAGAGAAAAAGTTGCTCAGGCGCTTTATTTAGGAAGACCAAATGCCAAAACGTTGTTTAAACGTTTAAATATGATGCAGTTGACACTGCATGATGTTGAGGAGCTGTTGCGCAAATGAAACAAGAAGAACAAAAAATTCGCAGTGTCTTTGTCCAACGTGAAACATTAGAAACATGGTTGCGGCAAATGGCTATAAAGGGATGGATCGTAAAAGATTTTTCTTACATCTTTTTTGATTCGTTTTTGTTCTTTCGTTTTGTGAAAACAGCACCGCGATATGGGAAGTTTTGTATTTATGATGTAAAATACCTCGGTGATGAAGATATCTTTACCTCACTGGGATGGAAGTTGCTTTTGGAACATGAATCCACAATGATTTTTTATCACGAGGATATCCAAGGAAGCTTACCATTATTAGATATGCGCATGTATTCGTTACGGCGTTTTCTAAAATCCATCAGTAATCTTGTTTTTCTGATTGCCGTAATCTTTGCGTTACGTATGGATAATGAAACCATGCGCCAGCAGGTCTTATTTTACAGCGCTTTTCTATTGTTTGCTTTTCCTCGCTTGTATGATGTAAAAAGCACCCAAAAAGGAAGTAATTTTACGAAGTTAATTAAAAATATTGTCTTGGCTGCTGCTGCGGCTGTTCTTACCACCTTGTATGATTGAGGCAGCTATTAAAGCGTTTGCGGCTTTAGTATAGAAAGGATATCATTATGAAGAAACCTATCGCAACCCCATCCAGAACAAAGGAAATCTTAGAAACGCATGACCTGTTCGCTAAGAAAAATTACGGACAAAACTTTTTAACAGAGCCAAGTGTTGTAGAAAAGATTGCCCGCAGTGCTATTGTCAGTGATCATTGTGTTGTGTTTGAAATCGGACCGGGCATTGGCGCATTGACGCAATATTTATGTGAATATGCGAAAGAGGTTGTCTGTTTTGAGATAGATGAACGTTTACCTCATGTATTAGCAGATACACTTTCTGAATATACGAATGTTTCTATTGTTTTACAGGATTTTTTAACAATTGATTTAAGGGAATGGGTAAATCGTTATCGTGAAAAAGGTATGGATGTCGTGATAGCGGCAAATCTGCCTTATTATATTACAACGCCGATTTTGTTTAAAATTTTTGAATCAAATGCGGATATTGCGGCGATTACGGTAATGATGCAAAAAGAAGTGGCAGATCGTTTTCATGCGAAAGTAAATACGAAAGAATATAATGC
The DNA here is from genome assembly GCF_964249515.1 of Eubacterium sp. 3_1_31. NCBI lineage: Bacteria > Bacillati > Bacillota > Clostridia > Eubacteriales > Eubacteriaceae > Eubacterium > Eubacterium sp. 3_1_31. Next base: position 28,615 of record NZ_CAXUBY010000021.1, on the reverse strand, counting down.
GTTAAGCATTATAACGCAATATCGCTGTGATGTACGCGCTGTTATGAAAGTTCCAAAAAATGTTTTTCATCCCAAACCTAATGTTGATAGCGCAGTGTTGCAATTTACCTTTCGCAAACATTACACAAATTTACAAGAAGAACCATTTTTCGCAATGGTCAAAGCTTGCTTTAAACAACGTCGTAAGACCATCTTAAATAATTTTCAGGAATATTGCAGTGATAAAGAAACCGCAAAAGCTTATTTAGAAAAGGCCGATATCGATGCTAAGAGAAGAGCAGAAAGCTTGACACTGGATGAATTTCTGCATTTATACGAGGTGATGCAAGATGATCGTTGAGGCTCATGCTAAAATCAATCTGACATTAAATGTTGTAGGGAAACGTGAAGATGGCTATCATGAATTAGAAATGATCATGTTGCCACTGGCCTTACATGATACGATTGAAATATCCATTGCAAAAGAAGATATGTTCACAACAGATGATTCACAAGTTGCCATGGATGATACAAATACCGTTGTTCGTGCTGTTCAATTAATGCGAAACACCTTTGCGTTAAAAGAACATTTCCATGTACATCTGCATAAGCGCATACCTTCACAAGCCGGCCTAGCCGGAGGAAGTGCCGATGGAGCAGCCGTTCTTAGAGGGATTCAAAGTTTGTGTCATCTTTCTATAACGATGGAAGAATTAGCACAGCTAGGAAAACAGCTTGGGGCAGATGTGCCTTTCTGTGTCTTACAGGAAAGTGCTTTAGTACAAGGTATCGGGGAAAAACTAACGCCATTTCACTTTGACTGGAAGCCACATGTATTACTTGTAAAACCTTCTATCGGTGTATCTACCAAAGAAGCCTTTGCAACGTTGGATTTTGCGAAATGTCCACATCCGAATGCGCATATCATTCAAAAACTGTTACAAAATAAAGAGTATGAACAACTACCGCAGTATATTGCGAATTCATTAGAATATAGTGCTTTCCAACTGGTTCCTCAGATTGCTGATATCAAACAGGAGCTAATTGCCATGGGCTTTCCCTGTGTCTTAATGTCAGGAAGCGGAAGCACCGTGTTTGCGTTGAGTGAAGATAAAACACGGATTGAAAAGGCACTCCGTCATTACGCACATACGGACATGTTTGTATGTGATACAACTTTTTATCCATAACCATGCGCGAATACCGCATGGTTTTATATCAAATACAAGATTAGATGCTAATGATACCTATGATGGCAAAGATCGTCTTACACTATAGGAGGTGAGGTTATGTTGTTGTTTGTAAGTGGCAGGTGTGATATTCCGGCATTTTACAGTGAATGGCTGTTTCAACGTTTCAAAGCAGGTTTTGTGGACGTACGAAATCCTTTTAATCCTCACCAGATCAGTCGTATAGCACTAACACAAGACCAAATTGATGCGATGATCTTCTGTACAAAAAATCCTTTGCCCATATTGCATCGCTTATCCGAAATTCCTTTTCCCTATCTCTTTCATGTGACATTTACTCCTTATCATCAGGATATAGAGTCCCATGTCTTAGATAAAAAAGCCATTTTAGAGGGCATTGTGGAGCTATCAAAACAAATTGGAAAAGATCGTGTATATGTACGCTATGATCCGATTCTCTTAAATGAACGTTATACCATCAGCTACCATGCACAAGCCTTTGAAAAACTTTGTGCAAAGTTACAAGGCAAAATAAACAAAATCATCATTTCCTTTCTTGATATGTATAAAAACACACAAAAACATGCGCCATCTTTACATTTACAAGAGTTGCGTCATGCACAGATGTTGGCCATAGGAAAATGTCTTGGAGAAATTGGCGTATCCTATGGTATGCAAATACAAACTTGTGCGGAAGCCATTGATTTATCCCCTTATCATATCCAAAAGGGCTTATGCGTAGATCGTAAAGAGATAGAAGCTTTGGTAGGATATCCGATAGCATTAAAAGAAAAAGGCGTACGAACACAATGTGCGTGTTTGGCAACGGTAGATATTGGTGATTATAATTGTTGTAATCATGGCTGCGCTTATTGTTATGCCAATTATGACGAAGATAGCATTTCCCAACGCATGATGCAACATGATCCAAAGAGTAGTGTATTATTGGGACATATCACAAAGGAAGATGTGGTCACCATGCGAAAAGAAGCCCCACGACAACTGCGTTTATTATAAGTATCGCTGTAAGAATTGCATAAGTTCTAAACGCTATTTCATGAACATAGGATGTAATGAAGAAAAGAGGAGGAACTTATATGGAAGATACAACGAATACAAATCCTTTGCGCTTTGAAACAAATCCATACCATAACGTTGTGATAAAAGATCGTAAAGTGATGGAATTAACTGGTGTCAAACAGATTGACAGTTTTGATTCCAGTGAATTTTTAATGGAAACCGCACAAGGCTGGATGCTCGTGCAGGGAAAAGATCTGACCTTAGGAAAGCTGGATACCGAGCGTGGAGATGTCATTATCCGCGGATTGATTGAATCCTTATCTTATGTATCCAATAAAAAAGGTAATGGAAAGGATTCGGTTATTTCTAAGCTGTTTAAATAATGCTGCTGCCGGTTCAGATACAGTCTATTCTATATCACTTTCTCATGGGCTGGGTATATGGATTAGGGTTTAGTTTTCTTTTAAATTTTGTGAAATATATGCATGTTTCCTTTTTAAGAGGAACGATGGAAATCCTGTTCCATGTACTGTTTACATCTTTGCTTTATTATGGTCTTTATGGCATCAATGGCGGGATTACCAACATTTACCTACTTGGTTTTTTCCTGTTAGGTGTCATGGTGTATTATACGTGGTATCTTGCGGTATTTCAGCAATTCTTCTTCGCTCTTGTTAAAACTTTGCGGCCTTTACGCAAAAAACTTAAACTTGTCAAATCCAAAATACTTGCTATAATAAGATTACCGAAGAAAATCAGGAGGCGAAGGATAAATGAGCGAAGAAGTAAAAAAAATAAGCGCAAAAAGAAAAAAGAAGAAACATCCATTTCGCACGTTCTTTAGTTTAGCCGCCATATTCTTATCCTGTTTTCTGATTTGGATAGCTGCGGAAGATTTGATCACAACGTTTCGTTTAAAGAAAGAAATCTCTACCAGTGAAGAGATGATCAGTTCATTAGAAAGTCAGCAAAAGGACTTAAAGAAACGTAAAGAAAATTTGGAAGATCCTGAATATGTAAAACGCTACGCCAGAGGTAAATTTATGGTGAGCAAACCAGGTGAGCAAATTTTTAAGCTCCCTTCCAAAAGTGATGATCCTGCAAATGATGGTAATTAATTTCCCCGTAGAGAATTCTATGGGGTTTTCTTGTATGGAGGTTATGATGAAAAAGTGGAAAGCAATTTTATTTGATATGGATGGAACCTTATTTGATACGGAACAAATATCGCGTATTGCCTGGCTGGCTACCATGGAGCGTTTCCATCTGCCCAAAAGTGAACAATTTATTTTAGATTTGATTGGAAGAACCTATCAAAGTGCACAAGTTGTGTTTGATGCCTACATGCCAAAAGGTTGGCCTCAGGAAGAGGCGTATCAATATCATGAAGATTACGCAATGGAGTATAAAAAAACACATGGTCCATTGCCTAAATGTAATTTAAAGCAGCTGTTTACAGCGCTGCAAGAAAAAGGCTATCGTTTGGCTTTGGCGAGTAGTGCGCGAAGGGAAAATGTGGAGTTTAACTTGCAGCATGAGGGCATTCAAGATGTCTTTGAAGAAATCGTGGTGGGTAAGATGGTAGCGCATGGAAAACCTCATCCTGATATTTATCTTGAAACAGCGAAGCGTCTGGACTTGCGAAAGGAAGATTGCCTTGTCATAGAAGATTCTAAGAATGGCATATTGGCAGCACATGCAGCAAAGATGGATGTCATAATGATTCCAGATATGATAGCACCGGATGATGAATTAAAAGCAATGTGCTATCAGGTGATGGAGAAGCTGGAAGATATTTTAACAGTGTTATAGTTTTCTGCTGCGCAAGGAACTATTTTTATAAAGTAAGCAGTTAATGTTTATGGGCATTAGAAAAAGCTCCTGTCATATTTAGAACAAATAAGTAGGAGCTTTGTTTTCTAATGCTTTTTTGATAAACCTTGTTGAATTTGATTCATGACTTTTTCAGCATTCATCATACCAAAATCCTGTGATGCTATGACCATCAAAAAGACCTTGTCTTGAAGCGTTTTTCGCACTTCTTTTTCCGCAAAACGTATTTGTGGAGCTAGTAAGACAACATCCACCGTCTATCTTACCTCATCGAATTCTGTCATCGGCATAGCCATGACGTTTGCTTGGATTTTTCTTTTCTTAGCCTCTTCTTCAAGCTTCATCTGCAGAATACCGGTACTCATACATATGTGATAGCTACTATTATGGAACAGATGAAAAAATACCCTCCTTACTGGTGAATTCGTATGGAGGGTATAAATCCGTTAGGAAGAAGGATATCTTATCATCATAGGGTAGAAGCTTATTTCGTGTTTTTAAAAATGTTTTTACGATGATATTCTAAAAATTGCAGGCGTTCTCTTGTCAAGAAGCAGGCAGGTAACTGATAATTTTTTCTTAATACATAAGAAGCTAAATGATCGCGTAGTAACATCTCTTCACTAAGCAGGATGTAACCGAGTTCATCAAAGGAGATATAACCTTGATCAAAAAGATAGTCGTGATTACGACATAACAATAGTCCATTATTATGATCAATTGCCTCATAAATGTGCGCACAATCCCGGAAAGGTTTAATATGAGATGCAATTAACATATGAGGAATATTTATACCACAGAGCGGGCAGGCATGATCAAATTCATGAAACAAGGTGTCCTTATAAAAGGATTGTAGTGCCTTGGTTTCATCACGATCGTGTGGTATGCCACGTCTTGGGATGATGGAAAGAATCGTTTGTTTATATTTATAATTTAACATCGGTGTTTTTGTATTTTTATAATCGATGCGCATATCTTCATGGGCAACGATACTGGACGTAAACAGCGCAGTAAGGGCGACGGAAATTAAAGGCTCTTGTTCGTCATCATATTCCTGTAGAATATCCGTAATACCTTTTAACAGCTTTGGCTGAAAATGACATTGCTCATTTTCTATTTCAAACAGAATGGTCTGTTGCAGCAAACGATACACATCTGCTCCTAGCGCTTCTTCCACATCTTGCTTGTCCATCCAAGCATTGTCATAAGCCAATTTTTGATAAAAGGCGTAAACAGATACATCATGGATAAAGGTTTCAAATAATGATAAAGCTTCAACACCGGAATTCTGATTACTCTTCGCATAAATCGTCGGTGCAGGATTTAAGTCGATACCGTTTTCGGTTTCTTTTAAGGCTTTCTTTTCATGCAGAAAATGAATGATTTCACGAATTTCCGGTAGCTTTGTTGCATAATAATCATTTGCCAGCTCTTCATATACCCGAATCGGTGCATGATGAAGATCGATACCTTGTAATTCTATGGCGTCTAAGACAGCCAGAATTTTTTTAAACAACATTTTTTTCATGCCTTCACCACTTTCTTAATTTTATGCGCGTAATCGATGATGATTTCTCCTTTTATTTTATCATGGATTCATCATGTGATACAGAAATTTAGACATTCCTTTTATAGAAAAAAACAAATTTTTTAGAATCTGCCAGAATGTGCGTGCATTCGACAAAACAAAACAATTACAATGTAACCAATAAAAGGAGAGTGTTAAAATGAAAGGTCCAGGAATTAAAGATTACTTGGAAGTTATTGAAAATTTGAAACTGACAGCGATAAAGGAGGGAAAAACCTGCATTGAGGTGAATTCTAAGCAGCTACATGCCTCTGTATCACCTGAGCATGCAACGATGCCTACTTGCTGTCAGGCTATTTATAAAAAAATGTTAGAAGGAGATGAAATCTTACAACGCCCAAAAGGTAATACCGGATTTGGTTCCCATTTAACGGTGCGTTTTCAGTTGCATGATTTAGCAAATCGCCAGCGCATGTTCCCTGACAAAAAACGCGGTCGTCCGGCAAAAAGTGAAGAAGAAAAATTGGCAGCACGAAAAGCAAAGATGAAGCGAAATACAGAAGATTTGCGTAACCTCATCAAAGGATGGCTAAATGAACATGGCTGGGAATATGTGGAAAATAAAGACTTTATCGAGGCCCATAACGAAAATAAGCGTTGGGTCATCAATGTGCAAGGTATTAAACGTGGCCGTAAACAGCCATTACCGGTGAAGGTGAGTGAAGTATTAAAGCATATTGAAGATACAAAAACACATTACAGCATTGCGTTTAATGATTCTCTTTCTTATCGCCGACAATGGAATGAAATACCGGAAGCGGTTAAAAACAGTTTGAATATGAGTGTGATCTTAGCCGATAAAAAAGGAAATATCACAGAATTATAAAATACAAGCATCTCATGACGCAAAACATGCGAATTGAGATGTTTTTAATTTGGCAGCAGCCGTCACCGAAATGCAATAGCGTAATACCATAATAAAGAGGAGAATGCGAAATGATTACTTCTTTCCTATTGGTTGTGGCATTAAGTTTAGATAGTTTTTTAGCATCTCTTGCTTATGGTGCACAAAAGATTCGTATTCCATTACGTTCAACTTTGTTAATCGCATTGATAGGGACAAGCTTTTTGGGTGTTTCTATTTATACTGCAGGGCTTTTTCAAAAGGTATTACATCCTCAGTATGCTGCTGTTTTCTCGTTTGCTATCTTTTTCTTAATGGGTGTTAGTGCACTTTTTCAAGGAACGATTAAATCTTTTTTAAAGGATCGAAAAAGTCGTAAAGTTTCCTTTCAGTACAGTGGTATATCCTTTGTACTTGATGTTTATCTGGATGAAACACGGGCAGATGCCGATCATTCAAAAGAGTTATCATTGCATGAAGCGTTATATTTAGCGGTTGCTCTTTCCATCGATTCGATCGTCAGTGGTTTTGCTTATGGCGTACAGGTACATGATCGTTTACTGGTTTTATGTATCAGTTTCACTGTCGGTTTCCTTGCGGTCTTTTTTGGCTCATATATAGGAAGGCATGTCGCTTCCTTGGCAGATTGGAATTTATCATGGGTTAGTGGCATCCTGTTTCTATTACTGGCATTCATGCGTATTTTATAGTGTCCATAAACTATCATAAAGAAAAATCACGAAAAGTGATGTTTTTTCTATGGGGATTGTGAACAAAACAGTTTCTAAAACAAGAAAAAGATGGTATATTTATAAGGTAGACAGGAGGTATGGATACTATGAGTAAAAGACCAGTAGTATTAGTGGTTATGGACGGTGTTGGAATCAACGCATCAGAATTTGGTAACGCCGTTAAAAAAGCATATAAACCAACATTAGACGAATTATGGGCAAACTGCCCACACACAGAAATTAAGGCACATGGCTTGGCTGTTGGATTGCCAAGTGATGGTGACATGGGGAACAGTGAAGTTGGACACAACGCTCTTGGTTGTGGACAAATTTACTCACAAGGGGCAAAATTAGTAAATGAAAACATCGAAACCGGAGAAATTTTCAAGACTGAAACATGGGAAGCTTTGGTTAACAATTGTAAAGATGGAACAATGCATTTCTTAGGTTTGTTATCGGATGGAAATGTACACTCTCACATCAATCATTTGAAGGCTTTGATTAAGAAAGCAAAAGAAGATGGCGTGAAAGAAGTTCGCATTCATGCGCTGTTAGATGGACGTGATGTTCCGGAAACCAGTGCATTGATCTATATCGAAGATATTGAAAACTACATGGCTGAATTAAATGATGATAACTTCCATGCTTGCATTGCTAGCGGCGGCGGACGTATGACGATTACGATGGACCGTTACGAAGCAAACTGGGCAATGGTAGAAAAAGGATGGCATGTACATGTTTTAGGTGAAGGACGTCAGTTTGCTTCTGCTTCTGAAGCAGTAGAAACATTCCGTAACGAAACAGGCGTAATTGACCAGGATTTGCCAGGCTTTGTCATTGCGAAAGATGGCAAACCGGTGGGAACGATCGAAGATGGCGACAGTGTTGTACTGTTTAACTTCAGAGGCGATCGTGCTCAGGAAATCTCGTTAGCCTTTGACGGTGATGACAGCTTTGATAAGTTTGATCGTGTGAGAATGCCAAAAGTTATGTATGCCGGTATGTTGCAGTATGATGCAGATTTGAATATCCCTCACAACTTCTTAACATACCCACCAAAGATCAAATATACATTGACAGAAGAATTATGCAAACACGGGATTCGTGAATATGCTATTTCCGAAACACAGAAATATGGACATGTGACATACTTCTGGAATGGGAATCGTTCTGAGAAATTTGATGAGAAATTGGAAGATTATGTAGAAATCACTTCTGATGTTGTACCATTTGAACAGCGTCCTTGGATGAAATCTGCTGAAATCACCGATGTGTTATGTGCCGCTATTGAATCAGGAAACTATGACTTCCTGCGTACGAATTATCCAAATGGCGATATGGTTGGCCATACCGGTAACTTTGAAGCTACTGTTATCGGTGTAGAATCTGTTGACTTACAGCTGGCTCGTGTTAAGAAAGCGGTGGATGCTGTAAATGGTATCTTAATCGTTACAGCAGATCATGGAAATGCTGATGAAATGTATGAAAAGAAGAAAAAAGAAGATGCACCTGTTAAATCTAAGACTTCCCATACATTAAACAAGGTTCCATTCATTGTTTATGGTGCAGATGTAGAATTGAAACAGGATGAAGATCTAGGACTTTCAAATGTTGCAGCTACGGTAGCTGATTTACTGGAAGTAGCACCAAACGAACATTGGAATACATCCATTATCAAAAAATAATGCGACCTTTCTAGAGAAGACGGTTTTATAAACTGTCTTCTTTTTTTGCTCTTTAATAGGAATATCTACATAAAGTTTTATTAGGTTAGAATATTGACAGCTTCGGCATGTAAAAAAGGTCATATACAGGAAAATTCTGCCATGGTAGAAAACGCTTTGACTTTAGAAGTACAATCAACTATAATCACATATAGAGATGTTATGACAATTCTGAAATTGAGGTGGAACAATGCTAAGGAAATCAAAAGTATTTGATTGCCTGAAACAAATGTGTCAAACCGTATCAATAAAACAGATCATGGAAGGATATGAAGGGGTAAATGCGGCAAATCTTGCGGCGGTTTTACAAATGGACAGGGCAAATGTGAGCAAAGAGCTCAATCGTCTGGTACAGGAAAAAGTGGTTGTGAAAGTTATTGGAAGACCGGTGTATTATTTTGATGCAAAGATATTACAGGAATTAAGTAAGACAAGGCTAGAACAGTACGAAGTAACAACCTTAAAAAACAGTATACGAATGCAGGAAACCATAGGGACGGATGCCTTTTTGCATGTGATTGGCAGTGATGGTAGTTTAAAGACGGTTATCAAGAAAGCAAAAGCAGCGATGATCTATCCGCCATTTGGGTTGCATACGCTGTTGATTGGTCCTACCGGAGTAGGAAAGACAATGTTCGCGGAAATCATGTATCGTTATGCCAAGGAACACGGTGTATTAGGTGAGGATGCGAAGTTTATCGTCTTTAACTGTGCAGAATATGCGGATAATCCACAGCTGCTGTTGGGTCAATTGTTCGGTTATGTAAAGGGTGCTTATACAGGGGCAGAGAAAACGAATGATGGCTTAGTGGAGCAGGCACGCGATGGGGTTTTATTTTTGGATGAAATACATCGACTGCCTCCTGAAGGACAAGAGATGCTATTCATGTTAATGGATCGTAATGAATATCGCCGCTTAGGAGCAAAAGAAAATAGTACGGCAAGAACATTGATTATTGCGGCAACCACAGAGAATGTAGAATCTTCTTTACTACAGACATTTTTACGAAGAATCCCGATGACGATCACAATGCCTGCTTTGCATGAGCGAACGATAAAAGAACGTTATGAGCTGATTGAGAAATTTTTTGCTCAGGAATATAATCAGGTTATGATACCAATTCAAGTACATAATAAAGTCATGCGTTCATTATTGTCCTATGATTGTAAAGGAAATATCGGACAATTAAAAGCTGATATTCGATTACTGTGTGCCAATGGCTTTCTTGAATCGAAAATGAAAGGATACGATGAAATTCGTATTACGACATCCATTTTGCAAGATCATATTTATCGTGGATTATTAAATGCTGAAAAGATGCAAGAAATAGAAAAAAATCTGCCACTTCATGAAGAATATATATTGTATGATCAAACAACCTCGGAAGAAAATTATGATGAGAAATTCTCCGATATTTATCATGAAATCAGTCGTAAGCTGATAGGGTATGAACGTCGTGGTTATTCGATTGCGGAGGCCAATTCTTTTATACGCCGTTATATTGAGCAATATATGGAAACTTTGTCAGATCGTATCACTGATGAGCATGAAGATATGGATATGTTGCATAAGATCATACCGATTCATATTTATCATGCTGTGGAGGTTGCCTTATCTTTAGCAGAACAGCGTTTAAGCTGTCATTTCTCGAAAAAAATTTGCGTAGCCATGGCGATGCATGTTTCTGCAATAGCGGAGCATAAACGGGATACTTATGAAATCAATGATGGAATTTATAAGGTCATGCGGGAAAATCCTAATGAATATGCGGCAGCCAGAGAAATACGCGATTTTCTGGAAATGGAATTGGATATGAAACTAAAAGATCAGGAGCTCTTATTTTTCACCATGTTTTTATGTGTGGAAAAGGAAAATGAGGGAAAGCATGGGGCGATTGGTTTACTGGCGTTAGCACATGGAAATGGGGTAGCGCGCAATATGGTGGATGTGGCAAATTCACTTTTACATACTACGCATGGTCATGCGCTGGATATGAGCCTGCATCAGAATGTGGATGATTTTTTAGAGGTCGTTACGGAAAAGGTAAAGGAAATCAATGAGGGAAAAGGGGTTTTGATGTTAGTGGATATGGGTTCTCTCTTATCCTTTGGGGACATCATTTCGCAAAAGACACAGATTCCTATTCGGACCATTGATATGATATCAACGCCCTTTGTATTAGAAGCATTGCGAAAAACCATGCTGCTGGAATATACATTGGATGATCTATATAAAGAATTACGTAGTTATACGCCCTATATCGGCAAGCTATATTCAAAGAATCTGCAGCAACAAAATGGGGAACAATATGTGATTATTACGACTTGTATGAGTGGAGAAGGCGCAGCTATTAAATTAGGAGATTTAATCTGCAGTGCTTTGCCACTGGTAAAAGAATGCAGTATTGAGATTATTCCCTGCAATACCGAAACTTTTAAACAAAAGGATCTAAGTGGGAAACGAGTCTTGGCTGTTGTAGGTGCATGTGATTTGCATATTCAAGATGTAGCCTATATCTCCAGTGACAAGATTATCTTAGAAGATGGCTTTTCCCAATTAAATCAGATTATTGCGATGAATCTAGGGGTAGAAGGCGAAGAAATCGTTTCAGCGAACTTAATGACCAATAATTTCTTAAAAGAAACGCTTGTTTTTCTAGATCCGATCAAAGCGGATGCTCTCATTCGTAAATCCTTCCGTGTCATTTCAAAAATGTTAGATATTGATGATTATAATCGTGTGTTGATTGGTTATATGCTACATGTAGGATGTATGATAGAGCGCTGTATCCGTAAGGAAGAAATGCCCTATGTCGGCATGGAAGAACGTATTAAAGCAGACGAAAAGCTATATCATATCATCCAAACGGCATTGCGCATTTTAGAGGATGAATTTCAAATAACAATCTCTGACACAGAAATCGCTTATGTGATGGATATCTTCGACACAGAATAACACACTATGCTTCGTATAAGGAAAAGTGCTGATGTTCACGGCACTTTTTTCTATTGGCACACAACTTGCTAAAAGGAAGGTGAAAGAGTAAAAGCAGGAAGGAGGATCGTATGGAAAAGGATTTGTGCATCTTTGTCTGTACACATGGAAGATTTGGTGAAGAACTTATTAAATCCGCAGAAATGATTGCAGGCAAAAGCGAAAATGTATATTCATTTTCATTACTGCCTGGCATGCCTCCAGAAGAATATAAGGAAATGATGGAAGCAGCCTTACAGAAAGAAGCCGGGAAGAAAGTTTTGTGTTTGGTAGATTTATTCGGAGGAACCCCTTGTACAACATGTGCTATCTTATCTCAACGCTATGATATGCAAGTCATATCAGGATTGAATCTGGCCATGTATATTGAAATCACATCACAAAAAGATCATCACAGCCGGGAGGAATTGATTGATGTAGGTCTGTCAATTTTACAAAGCAGCGGGAAAGATGTTATCAAGCTGTTGAAAAACTTGTCATAGAGGAGGAAAACATAATGGCAGAAATTAGCTTAATACGAATTGATTTTCGTTTGATTCATGGACAGGTCGTTACAAAATGGGTAAAACAGGCCAATGCAAATCGTATCATCATTGTAAATGATATGTTGGCAAAGGATGAATTTTTGGCAAGTGTATATAAAATGGCAGCACCTTCAAATGTGAAGGTGGATATCTTTACCATAGAGGAAAGCAGTCAACGTTGGAAGGAAAATGCGTTTGGAGATGGCAAGGTATTGCTGCTGTTTAAGAACGTTGAAGATTGTCATGCATTATTGATGAAAGAATTCCCAATGCCAATTATTCAAATAGGGGGCTTAGGTGGCGGCTCTGGAAGAGTCAGTACACCAAGTGGCATTACCTTTGATGCAAAGGATGTCAAATTGTTAAGAGAAATGATGGAGAAAGGATGTGAAATGTATATTCAAGTCGTACCTACACAACAGAAGTATGAAGTAGATAAAGTCATAGACAAACTTGATTTTCATGAGTAGAGGAGGAAAAAATTTATGGACACAGGTTTATTATTAGTCGCGGCATTTTGCGGTATTTGGCAATTTGTTTCAACAACTGATTTTGGTTATACATTGAGTGATACCTTAGGACAGCCGGTATTGGTAGGCGCTTTATTGGGTATCATTACCGGACAGATCGAACAGGGATTATTAATCGGTGGTTCTCTGGAACTGATGTACCTTGGTATTATTTATCCAGGCGGAACGGTTCCGGCTTGCGCATCTAGTGCGGCATTAGTAGCAATTCCCATTGCTCTTCGTACAGGATTAGACGCTCATGCGGCAACTGTCTTAGCGGTACCTTTCGGTATTCTTGGTTCCGTGTTATGGAATATTAAATATTCCATTAACTCTACATTCACCATTCGTGCTGAAAAAAGCGTGGAGAAGAAAGATTTTAACGCGGTTACAAGAAATGCATCTGTTTATCCGATGATTTTAACCTTTGTATTAACAGCTGTACCAATCTTCTTAGCAAACATCTTAGCACCGACATTGGTAGAAAGTATGATCAATGCGATACCTGCATGGGCAATGCATGGAATTGAAGTTGCCGGCGGGGTATTACCTGCAATCGGTTTTGCCTTAGCTGTTTATACTATCGGAAAGAAAGAATTCCTTCCTTTCTTCGTTATCGGTTATTTCATTGTCATTTATTTTGAAGTAGCAACGATGGGAGTTGCCATCTTCGGTACATGTATTGCACTGTTATATCTATTCTTAAAGAATAAGGAAAGTGAGGTATAGTTATGGCAGAGAACACAAATGAAAGAAAGATTACCAATAAGGATATTTTTCAGGCATATAATAAATGGTATTGGCTGTGTGAAGTTTCACACTGTTACGATCGTTTGCAGTCGTTAAGCTTCTGCGCATCTCAGCAGAATGCATTGCGAAAGCTATATCCAAATGATGATGATTATCAGGAAGCACTGCAACGTCATTTACAGTTCTTTAATACCGAAGGTACGATTGGCTCTGTTATTCATGGTATTACCTTATCTTTAGAAGAAGAAAAAAGTATGAATCCGGATGATATTTCCGGAGAGATGATCATCGCCTTAAAAACGGGTCTGATGGGACCAATTGCCGGTATCGGTGATACGCTGATATGGGGAACATTAAAACCAATTTGTCTGGCTTTGGCTACGACGATGGCTTTAAGTAACAATCTCATCGGAGCATTCTTCGTATTGTTATTCCCATTAGCCGGTTATTTTATTGGCTTGTATATGTGTAAATTAGGGTATTCTTTAGGACGTAACGCTATCGGTAAACTGATTCAAAGCGGTTTGATGAATCGTATTATTGATGCTTGCAGTATCTTAGGGTTAATGATGATGGGAGCATTATCAGCAAGTTATGTATCCTTAACTACAACAGCTGGTTTCAAATTGGAAAACAGTGATCCGATTCTGTTACAAAATATTTTAGATGGAATCATGCCAGGATTATTGCCATTTGCGTTAATTGCCGGAATTTATTTCTACATGAAGAAAAAAGGTACGAAATATGGTGGAATCTTGCTTGGTATCATCATTGCATCTATTGTATTAGCCTTCTTTGATATCGTGTAGGGGGGACATTCATGGAACGTAAAGACATAAAGCAGCTCTGTGATGAAAGTGTAGAGGAGAACTTAGAACATCTTTCTAATATCGCTAGTTATCTTTACATGAATCCGGAAATTGCTTTTCAGGAACATAAGGCGTGCAAGGTATTATGTCGTGAATTAAGAGAACAAGGCTTTACGGTACAGGAAAAAGCAGGCGGTTTAGATACCGCCTTCCATGCCGTATATAAAAAAGGAGAAGGCTTGCGTATTGGAGTAATCGCCGAATATGATGCATTAGCCGATATCGGACATGCTTGTGGTCACCAGTTGATTGCGACAAGTGCAATGGGAGCTGCGCTGGCAGTCAAAAAGGTGTTGGATGAAAGTAATCTATGTGGCAGCATTGAAGTCTTTGGTACACCGGCAGAAGAAGAAGGCGGTGGCAAGATCATCATGCTGGATAATCATGTATTTGATGGTGTAGATGTGTTATATTTCATGCATCCGACAAGTGCTATTACTAGAATCGGCGGTGAATGTGCAAGTTTTACAGATTTTATAATTGAGTATCATGGAAAAAGCGCTCATGCGGAAAGCCATCCCGAAAATGGAATCAATGCTTTGGATGCAGCTGTCTTATTCTATCAAGGAATAGGTCTGTTGCGTCAGCAATTAAAGGATGATATTCATATCTGTTGTATCTTACCAAAAACCAATCAGGATATCGGCCGAATCAGCGATTATACTAAGGTAGAAGTAGAAATCTCCACCATGCATGTGGCAGATATCGCAAAAACCAGAGAAAAGATTTATCAAATGGCAGAAGGAATGGCCATGGCTACAGGATGTAAGGTTCACTATAAAGAAATTCCCGGCTATTTAGGCAGAACCCCCAATGCCATTTTAGGAGATCTTTTAAAAGCGGAACTTACCTATTTAAAAGAGCCATTGATGGAAGGAATGCCAGCTGATAAAGGTGGAGAAGATTTAGGTAATGTATCGCGCGTGATTCCTGCCTGCAATTTGTTTATGACGTTATTGCCTGAACGTAAGATCAGTGGACATACCGAAGAATTTCGCGAATTAGCAAATGGAGAAGCAGGAAGACGTTGTTTAAAAATCAGTGCAATCGCGATGGCAAGGGCAATTGTAGAAATCTTGTTAGAACCTACGATCGCCGCAAAAGCCAAAGCCGAATTACAACAGCGTATCGCTGATGAGGTGGCTTATGCATAAACAGATTGGATTGTATGGATTAGGTGTGATGGGACAATCGTTGGCTCGTAATATTGCCAATAAAGGGTTTTCCATCAGTGTCTTTAATATTGAAACAGATGTGACAAAAGCTTGTTGTCAAAAATATCCATTGTTACATGGCTATGAAAATATCGCAGATTTTGTGGATAGTTTAGAAAAACCACGTAAGATCTTATTGATGGTGACAGCGGGAAAAGTTGTGGATAGCGTAATTTCTTCCTTAGTTCCGCTTTTGAGTCAAGGCGATATTCTTATGGATTGTGGGAATTCTTTCTTCCTTGATACAGAACGTCGGCAGCAGGAATTAAAAGAAGTCGGTATCCGTTATATTGGCTGTGGTGTATCCGGTGGCGAAAAAGGGGCATTAGAGGGGCCAAGCATTATGCCCGGTGGAGATCGTAAGGCATATGCAGAAGTGGCTAGCATCGTAACCGCAATGGCTGCACAAAATGATGATGGATCTGCTTGCTGTACTTATATCGGGGAAAAAGGTGCCGGGCATTTTGTTAAGATGGTTCATAATGGTATTGAATATGCGGATATGCAATTAATTGCGGAAAGTTATGCATTGTTAAAGAACTATTATCAGCAGGATATGAAAAAGATCCAAATGGCATTTCATCGTCTCGCACAAGGCCCATTAAATTCTTATCTGATGGATATCACTTGTGATATTTTACGTCGTAAGGACGATAAAAAGGAAGGCTGGTTAGTAAATTATGTCAGTGATGTTGCCAGACAGAAAGGGACGGGGAAATGGACAAGTCAGATTTCCTTTGATTATAGTGTGGCAATACCAAGTCTTACCGAAGCAGTTCAGACACGTTTTCTATCTATGAACCATGTGGAACGTACCCAGGCATCTGCCTTATATCCGCATGCATCCTGTAAGATGGAAATAACAGAAGAAGCTTTCTTACAGATGTTAGAAAAAGCCATGTTAGCAGCGAAAATGAGCATCTATGCCCAAGGCTTTTCCTTAATCACGAGTGTATCAAGACAGAAAGAATATCATATTGATTGCATTGCCTTAGCAAATATTTGGCAAAATGGCTGTATCATCAAATCGGCTTTTCTAAAGGATATCATGCAGGCATTTAAAGAAGCATGTGCTTATGATAATCTGATCTTATCAAGTGTTTATCAGAAAAAGCTGGCAGAAACGCGACACGATTTACAAAATCTGGTAAGTATGGGTGTTTTACAATCCCTGCATCTTCCCATCTTTACAAGTGCCTTACAATACATGCAAGGGATTACCTGTGCCGCTTTGCCGACAAATCTAATCCAGGCACAGCGTGACTGCTTTGGTGCACACACCTATGAAAGAACAGATGCGCAGGGAAGTTTTCATAGCGATTGGCAAGCGTAATCATCGTAAAGAGGCTGTAGGACAATGTTCAGTGATACAATTGTCGTAACACCTCTTTTTTATATAGGTATAAAATATCGCGAAGTAAGCAGTTTTCAATAGCAGAAAAAAATGTCATTGCTGAAATACGCATGCTATAATGGTTTTAAAAACGGATGGAGATATGCAGTGAATAAAACGGGATAAATTAAATATAAAAGACTTTCAGTTGTATACATCTTCTTGATAAGAACATGGAAAGCACTTCACCGTTACCTACCATCTGCATACGATAAAAGAGTATACGTATTGAAAATCTGGACATACTATAGAAACTATACAATGAGCTTGCGATTTAATAAAACGTAGCATTTAAAAGATACACAAAAAGTGAAAGATTTTGTTACAAAGTTCTATGTTCTATGATAGACTATAAGTGATTTGCACAAAGAAGGAAAGGAAGGAATTGTATGGAAAATTATGTAATCCGAAGAATTACCACAAACGATTACCATGACATCCATGAATTAAACCTTAAACTAGGTTATGCATACGATGAGGAGAAAGTGGCAGAACGTATTCAAAACATATTGGATGCCGGCATTGACTTGATTCTAGTCGCAGAGCTTGAGGGAAAAGTAGTCGGCTATGTTCATGGAACACCTTATGGAACACTGTATTCTGATAATCTTGTCAGTATCATTCAAATGGTATTCACGAATGAAACTAGAGAAAATAAGGAAATGACAAGTGAAATTATTAAAGAGTTTGAAAAGGTTGTAAAACGTAATGGTTATCATGGTATCCGCATGGCAGCTGATATTGATCGTAAGGTGCTATATGAAATCATGATGGAAAATGGTTATGAGAATAAACGAGATCTGAAACACTACATCAAATATTTCTAGGATGGATCCAAAGGTTCATCTTTTTTTGGTATTAATCCAAAAAATTACGGCTTGAATTAGATAAACAAGAGAAGCGAAACAATGTGCAAACATAAATTATGAGTATTAACAACCAAGATACTGTTTGAAAATATCACAGCAGGATTTTAACATAACACAAATAGTATTTTATGATGTAAAATGGGATGCAGTTAAAGAAAAGTTTAATTTGAGGAGTTAAAAGTAAATGAATACACCTATCTTAAAAACAGAACGTTTGATTTTGCGAAAATTTACGGAAGCAGATATCGAAGCTCTTTTCCTTATCCTAAAAGATGAAGAAGTTAACAGATTTTTGCTTTGGTATCCGGTAAAAAACATGGCAGAAATAAAGACGTTTTATAAAGAAAGATATGGGGAAAATATAAACAACCACAAGCCTATGCTTATGCAATTTGCTTAAAAAACGAAAATTTCCCCATTGCCATAAGAATGAATCCGAAAATTAAAAGATATATCCTATCTTTTTCTTCATAGGGCGTCTTTATATGTATAAGGGCATTACCTCATTCCTTTATGTTATACGCAAGATATCTCTAGACTTAATTAAGACTAACCATCATCTTATAAAGTACTTTTTAAGATTTAAATCCTTTTTCATCTTATCGTTTTTTCTTTAAGGCTGCTAAATTACTTGTACGTTTTACCTTTCGTAATTTTTCTAAATTCTGCGCAAGAACTTTTTCATAAGAAGAATTCATCTGTGGATGATAGAATTGGGTATCCTTTAAAGCATCCGGAAGATATTGAATCTGATTCCAGATATCACTGCGATTATAATCATATTGATCCTCTTCCTTCATATTTACAGGGGTAAAGCGAAGATAATCCGGTACTTTATAAGAAGTATGGCGCAATACTGACATGGCAGCATCAATGGCACTTTCCGCACTTTTGGATTTAGGCGATAAACAAAGATCAATGATGGCCATTGCTAATGGAATCCTTCCTTCAGGAAAGCCAACACGCTTAGCCGCATCAATTGCCTGCACACAGCGGGCAACTGCCGCAGGATTGCCTAAACCGATATCTTCATATGCCGTAACAAGTAATCTTCTTTCAATACTATCCATATCATTTGCCTCAATCATGATACCAAGGTAATATAATGCGGCATCCACATCGCTGCCACGTATGGATTTTTGAAATCCACTTAAAATATCATAATAGCCATCTCCATCGCTATCCATGCTCATGTTTGGTATTTGCGAGAATTGCTCTACTAAAGCCTTACTAATACAACCGTCACTAGCGATAGCACAGATTTCCAATATATTTAAAGCATAGCGGATGTCTCCGTTACTGTGGCGAGAAATGATATGCAAAGCATCCTCTTCAATTGTAATTTCATTATTTAAACCTTTCGGTGATTGCAGAGCTTTGCATAATGCTTCTTCAATATCTGTCTGCGACAGTGCTTTAACTTCAAATAAATGACAACGAGAACGTATAGCAGGATTGATGGCATGCAATGGATTACTGGTGGTTGCGCCAATCAAGGTAATATTGCCATTTTCTACATGTGGCAATAATAAGTCCTGTTTATCTTTATTTAAACGATGTACTTCGTCTACAATTAAAATAAGCCCCGGATATAAGCGGGCTTCCGCAAAAATTTGTTCCAATTCTTTTTTGTTGCCGGTTACAGCATTAAACAAACGATAAGGTAGTTCTAGTTCATTTGCTAATACCATGGCCAAAGTTGTTTTCCCTGTTCCCGGAGGACCATAAAATATCATAGAGAAGATACGTTTCGCAGCTAAGCATTTACGAAGGACGTTTCCTTCTCCGATTAAATGTTTTTGCCCGATGATTTCTTCTATTTTTTGCGGTCGCATGCGAAAGGCTAAAGGTTCCTGCATTATGATCACTTCACTTTCTATCTTATTTTATCATGGATATGGATGGACATGCCAACTATTAATGAAACGAATTATAGGGTGTGTTCAATTACGATCTTAATACCGATCAATAGTAAGATAATACCACCTAAGATACCGGCATATTTTTCAAGCAGGCCGCCCATAAAATGTCCGATAAACACCGCTAGAAAACTTAATACAAAGGTCGTGATGCCAATTATGACGATTGCTAAGACGATATCTACTTCCAACAAGGCAAAGCTAATGCCCACAGCCAGCGCATCAATGCTGGTGGCAATCGCAAGAATCAGAATCGTCTGTAGAGATAAAGATGCGTCTTGTTGATCGAGGTCAGGA
This sequence comes from Eubacterium sp. 3_1_31, assembly GCF_964249515.1. Taxonomy (NCBI): domain Bacteria; kingdom Bacillati; phylum Bacillota; class Clostridia; order Eubacteriales; family Eubacteriaceae; genus Eubacterium; species Eubacterium sp. 3_1_31. Next base: position 8,367 of record NZ_CAXUBY010000021.1, on the reverse strand, counting down.
TGGAGAGCTTCTCTAATCATATTGATGCCGATGATTGCCAGTAAACCAAAGGCAATCCAATGATCAAAAGAGGCGATGATTTCCTGAAAGTAACTGCCAGCAAGCCATCCAAGCAAGGGCATCAAGGCCTGAAACATCCCGAAGAATACAGCGAGGATTAAGGCATAACGAAGGACTTCATGCTTTTTCATCGTCATACCTTTGGCGATGCTTACAGCGAAGGCATCCATACTCAAACCGATACCTATGAAAAATACAGAAATTAAACTCATATTTCATACCTCCAAAGAAAAAAAGACTTAGGCGCAAGAAAATCTTACGTATAAGTCTCGTTGTTTAATACTTAAGCCAGATTCAATACCTGAATCATCATGTTGACTTAACTACTCATCATGAGCCAACTACTCCCTTAACGGTGGCTAAATCATATCAGAAATTGAACAGAAATGCAATGTTAAATTGTATTACCAGTTGTATTTCCAAAGTCTGTTAAGAAATTTTCAGCATTAAAATCAGCTTTGGGATAATCTTTAAAAGAAGGCATTTTGATATCCGTCACTTGATTTGGTTTTGCAATATGCATCGTTACTTCAGCTTTCATAGGCATAGACTGTTTATCGGCAATAATATTCATATCCATATGGATAACAATAGATTCCAACATCTTATCCTTAGCTACGACAAGATCTGCTTCATACTTATCTAATTTGGCATCAAAATTTCCATTTTGTAATTGCTTGTTTGTCTTTTTTGCACTTTTTAAAGCATTTTGCATTGTTTTATCATTAAATACGGCATGTAAGTGATATTTACCATCTTGTTCTTTCATTGATAATTCTTTAAATTGATCCTTTGTACCAACATTTAAACTATTAGGCATCTCTTTTTCTAAGGCAGCAATTACGGGCTTTAGATTATATGCAATTTTTTCCTGATTCATCATATTCATATAAAACATATTCTTGTTTACATATAGCTGCAAGAAATCATCCATTTTCACACCACTCATAGCCGCTCCGAAATTTGCGGCAAGTTGCAATTGTTTCTCTGCATTGTACAGCATATCTGCCGTCACTTTCATATGCATATTCATATCATCTGCATCAAATAGCATTTTCATTTTTATATCTGCGCTTTTCAGCTCTTCCATCTTCTTTACCGTATCTTGATACACTTGGAATGCTTCATCACTTACTTTACTGCTACAGCCACTCATGCTAAAACCAAATGTCAGCATCAGTATTACGAGAACTACTTTCCATCCTTTTTTCATTTCACTAACCTCCTTTTTAAAAGAGGATCATTACTTAAGCAATGACCCTGTTAGATGTTATTTTTTCTTTTCTGGATAAGTCTTTAAATCCGCTGGGAATTTAACCTGTTGGTTCTTACCAACGTTTTTAAATTCCATAGACAGTTTAATATTTGCCTCTTCTTCTTTATCATTGGCTTTCTGAGTCATGTTAAAGTTCATATCAGCTTTACGGAACTGTCCGTTTTCTAATTTAACGACTAGTTTAACTTCTTTAATGGTAGCATCTTTTACATTCGCCACGCTATTGCCGGCTACATTTGCGTTAACAGAAGCTAAAGAATTTAAATTGTCTTTCAATTCTTTATTCAATTTTTCCTTATCGAATACTAATGTCAGTGTATCACCTTTGATACTTGCTTCTTCTAGATATTCTTTCATTTTATCCTTAGGAATTTTTAACGTATCCTTATCTAAGGATATACTAGGTATCTGGTTCATAGTGTCTTTAATGGCTTCTTTTTCTTTCTGAAGTCCCATCATATTCGTATAGACATAATTTGAATCCATATACATCGTTACATAGTCATCAATCTTCTGTCCGGATGCAGATAAATCAAGACCTAAAGAAAACTGTGGTTTGCTTGATTCAAAATTGTAGGTGCCATCAATTCCAGCTTTCACCATTTGACCACTGGCGCTGACTTCCATTTGGATATCATAATCCGCTGACTTCATTTCCGTTACATTCTGAATAGCAGTTTCCAGTGCATCTAAAGCTTTATCATCAACCTTAGAACCGCTGCAAGCGCTCATAGAGAACAGAACGCCAACACTTAATAAGAGTGCTGTTAATTTTTTCATTTACTTTTTCCCTCGTTTCTTTCTTCTTAATACAATATTATATTAGCATAAGAAGGCGCGAAAGTGTATTCATTTTCCAAAGAAAATCCATGGTTTTTTATCTTTACTGTTACAAGTTTGTGATTAAGTAAGATGTGTTATGCAATATAATGAAAAGTGATTTTATATACTTGAGATCTATCGTATCTACATATGCGTACATAAGATGTGATTTCTTACAACGTGAATTGAAAAACGGAAGGAATTAGGGTATGCTAAGATGAGTAAAGGATAGGTGAGCATATGTTTCGTATAGGACAATCCAGTGATATTCATCAACTGATACAGGGTAGAAAGTTAATATTGGGTGGTGTGGAAATTGACCATGAAAGAGGATTGCTAGGTCATTCTGATGCAGATGCCCTTTTGCATGCTATTGCCGAAAGCATTTTGGGTGCTTTGGCTTTAGGAGATTTAGGGAAGCATTTTCCTGATACAGCAAAGGAATATAAGGATATGAATTCTTTATGGATGTTGCAGGAAGTATACAAGATCATGGATAAGCAGGGTTATAAAATCAATAATTTGGATGCTCTTATCATGATTGAGCGACCAAAGATGGCTCCCCACATTGTGAAAATGCGTGAGAATGTGGCTGCTGCTTTACATTGTGATATTGATCAAGTAAGCATCAAAGCTACCAGAGGTGAAAAAATGGGGTTTATTGGTAGAGAAGAAGGCGTCTTAGCACAATGTATCGTACTTTTAATTAAAAAATAGAATTTATCAATGTTGATGAAAGGAACTGCCTTTTCAGACATTGTTTTTTATTGATTAGCGAACTATCAAGGAGTTGGAAAGAGCTTAGGCTGTGGAAGTATGTACAAGTTTATGCTGATGAAGGTTCATACGATTCGTCTGTGATGTTGATGAACAATCTTTTTTTGCTAAACTGGCAAACAAAAATTTGATAAACATCGTCCATTCACTCATAACGATGAAACTTTTAATAGTGCTTTCTCTTTACCTTATGGCTAAGATAAAGAAGAAAAGTGGATATTTTTCATAATTAAAATAATCAATTATGCTGATTTTCCTTGTTAAAGTTAGATAGAATTTGTGTAGTAGATAGTAAAAGAAGATTTTATTTTATGAATGAGAAAAAAATGGTTAAAAATATGTTTTTTGGGAAATGATAAATGACAAAGCATAGATAATTATATGTATAGCAATTGCTATAGTATTTTTTTATTGCTTTTTAGATATGTATAGTTATTGTTAAAGTGAAAAGATATGCTGAACATCAATATACAGAAAAACATTATCTGCTTAGACAAATAAAACAATGAAGATACGGTATGAATAGATTGACTTAATAATAAATTATAAATCTAAAGACTTACATATTAATTTAAGTTGAAAATAACGTAGAAATTCGTCTGAGGTTGTAAGGGAAAGCTATATTATTTTTAGGAAACTGATCTTTTCTAAAAATAAGAATATTTCTTAATTTTATTCTTAAAAAGTGTTGACAATGATAAACCTAAGAGCTATAATGAGAACGGTTCTTAAGAAAGGAGGCTGTTCCAATGAAACGTAAATCATCAAAACAGCGCGATATGATATTAAATTATCTTAAAACGATTGATGGACATGTAACAGCCGAAGAAGTTTTCAAGAACATGAATGAGGATGGTAATAAAATAAGTCTGGCAACCGTCTATCGTAATCTGAATATTCTGGTGGAAATGAATGAAATTAAAAAGATTGCCCATCCTGTAGAAGGATATCAGTATGATAAGACAAGTCATCCCCATTATCATCTGCATTGTGTAAGATGTGATCGTATTCTTGATTTAGATATTCCATATATGGATGAATGGAATCATCAAATGGAAGCACAGACAGGTCTTTTGATACGCACGCATAACATGATGGCAGAAGGTATTTGTAAAGACTGTTTAAAGAAAGAAAAACAGTAGTGGTATTTAAGCGATACTTTCGCTTAAAGATAAAAGTTAAATAGGAGGAAAAAAACATGGAATTAAAAGGATCTAAAACAGAACAGAATTTGATGGCAGCATTCGCAGGAGAAAGTCAGGCACGTAACAAGTATACTTACTATGCGCAGATGGCTCGTGAAGAAGGTATGGAACAGATTGCAGATATCTTTGAAGAAACTGCACGTAATGAACAGGAACATGCAAAATTGTGGTTTAAGGCTCTGCACGGTGATAAAGTACCTACAACGGCAGTAAATCTGGAAGATGCAGCTGCTGGTGAAAACTATGAGTGGACAGATATGTATAAGAACTTTGCCGAAACAGCAAAAGCTGAAGGCTTTGCTAAAATTGCTTTCCAGATGGAGCAGGTAGCAAAAATTGAAAAACATCATGAAGAAAGATACTTAAAACTGTTGGAAAACGTGAAAAACGGTAAAGTATTTGAAAAAGAAGAACCAACCGTTTGGATCTGCGACATCTGTGGATACCGTCATGAAGGTACAGCAGCTCCTAAGGCTTGCCCAGTTTGCGGATACTCTGGAGCACATTTCGCTGAAGAAGCAACAAACTACTAATCATGAAATAGGACATATCTATGCGGGTATGTCTTTTTTCTTATGGTCGTTTGTAAGCAAGGGAAACGTAGATACAGGACAACTAAAAGTGTGTGATAAATAATTAAATTACCAATTATATGTATATTAACTATAAAAAAAGGCCTGTCTTAAGAAAGTAAAGACAGGCTGTTGCATATAATAAAAAAGTGTTGATGCTATCAATCTGGGGGAAGATACACTGACTTGCCATATGGGTGGGGGAAGAAAAAGCAAGTCAGGCGATAGCACCAACATGTATAATATAACGTATTTGTTTATAGAAATCAATAAAATTTGTAACAATTTTTAAATTCTGACAGAATCTTTTGATAAAGCTGGAAATTCATGGCATGTACTTATTTTAACAGGCTATAATCAAATTTCATGAAATCCTGAATGACCGTATTTACTCCCGGCAACTGTTTGTATTCCGCTACTTTATCTAAAGTGGTAATTGCGATGATCTTTGCGACATGACAACGATATGCAAAGTCAATACCGCTTAAGGAATCTTCAAAAACGAGACATTCTTCAATGGGCACATCAATGCGGGATGCACCATCTTGAAACATTGTAATTTTATTTGTATGTAAACCATCATCATACACAATCTTATCTACATCAAACCAGCGATCTAAGTGGAAACTGGAGATAAAGAAATCGATATTATCTTTAATTGAGGCACTGCAGATCGTCATTGGTATGTGCCTTTGTTTTAAGGTGTCTAGTACTTCCTCTAAACCGTCTACCAAATGGAAGGTAGCTGGATCATTACGGCATACCTCACGATACAGGGCTTCCTTGGAAAGCGAGAGGTTTTTGCTCTCTTCTTCACTCAAATGATCTCCCATTAACATTTCAATAATACGTTTATTTGTCTGTCCGTGCATGTGATCCAATTCATCGTCCGTAATCGGTTTATTGCGATACTTTAAGGAAAAGGTGTTCCATGCCTTTTTATGCATGGGGCCATCAAAAAACATTGTTCCGTTAAAATCAAATAATATTCCCTTTATCATGTACTATCCTCTCTCTTTCCCTTTTATTTTAGCTGACCTTGGCAAAACGTCAAGAAAAATTATCAGTAGTATATCATAAACAAGATAGGTACGCACTTGCATTTAAAAGGAAAACCTTTATAATAAAGAAAACCTGAAAGGGGTGATTGCTCATGCTGCAGGAAGAAGTGTTTTTTGATTTATCATTATTATCCTATTTTAATAGCTATGGTACAGGTATTCGTGTTGCGGATATGATACGTAGGATTTTAGCGGATACATCACTTGTAGAAGATTATGGACATTTAGCTGATTTTCGTTTAAATCTAGCATTATTAAAAAGTATTTCCCTAGAACATTATGAAACGATGCGGGTACGGGAATATTTTGATGATAATGCGAACAGTGGTGTTGTCTATTATATCTTTGAAACGGATGAAGAACTAATCTTTGCTTTTCGTGGCAGTGAGGCTTTTGACGATATTCGTCATGAAACCGGTTGGCAGGATTGGATGGACAATTTTCGCATGTTTTTAAAGGAACCAACGTATCAACAAATCTTTACACTTCATTGTTTGCATACGACACAAATCACAAAGCCATTTTATCTGTGCGGTCACTCCAAAGGAGGGAATCTTGCCTTATATTGTGCATTGACGATGCGTCAAGATTTACAAGAGTTGTTATTAGGCGTTGTCAGCTTTAATGCACCGGGTATCACGAAAGATATTTTTAACCTGTATCAGGAGCGTATTGAAGATAGTGAGTTTCAAAGAAAATTATTAATATTTGAAAATGAAAATGATTGTATATCATCTTTCTTTGAACATATGAAAGAACCATATTATATACGTTCTACATTTCCTTGTGGGACGATGGAAGAACTATATCATAATCATAATCTTTATGCTATGCAGGAATTTCGTCATAATGCATTTCTGTTGGCCGAAAAGAAAACGGCAGTTCCTAAAGTTGTCTATCATTTTGTGAATGATTTTTTTGTGAATTTGAAAGAAGAGCGTTTGCATAAATTAGTTGCCAGAATGGATGATTATTTTGAAAGTGGTTTATCCATGTCAGAATTGTATCGTGTATTGATCTATCATATCAGTAAATATACATCTTTATTCGAAGATATCGATTATGAGGAAATAAAGACGATTACTTTTCAAGATTTAATCGAGCGTAGAAAAACTAAGCAGTTGTTAGAAAAAGTAAAAGGATTACAGCCGAAAGATGCTTTGCGTAAGGCTTATGATGTAGTAGGAAATTTATCAGCGATCAATAAGCTAAATGAGCTAGATATTTCTCAGATAACCCAAGGGTTTATTCATAATTATGAGCTTTTGATGAATAAGACAACACAAAACTTACAGGATCTGCTGACACAAAATAATGAGCGTATTCTCCAAGCGATGCGCTCTATCCGCAATCGTTCCGCACAAGAAATAAAAGAACAAAACGAGAAAGAGGAAGACTTGCAAAGTGACTGAAAGTATAGTATTCTAATTATGGAATATAGACAACAGAAAGAAGGAATACAATGCCTTTAAAACATGCAATCTTAGGTTTGTTGAATTATGCGGATATGACAGGGTATGACATTGATCGTTATTTTAAATCTAGCATTGCCTTTTTTTGGCATGCGCAGACCTCACAGATTTATAAAGAGCTGACGACATTAACAGATAAGAATTGGGTAGACTCAGATATCGTGTATCAGAGTGATAAACCGAATAAGAAGGTGTTTCATATCACGGAGGAAGGAAAACTCGAATTGCATCGCTGGCTGGCAGATGCAGAGCTATCTGATATTATGAAATATAAAAACCCTTTATTGATTAAAATCTTCTTTTCCAGTGAGATTGATATTGACCAGACCATGCGTTTACTTGAAAAATATATACGTGAATGCTCGGAGGTCATTGATCATATGAATGAGGATTTAAATAAGATACCTGATTTTGAGGCACAGATTCATAAAGATAACGAATCTTTTTATTGGGGGATGACGATGACCTATGGATTTATGTATTATCAGAATGAAATTAAGTGGGCGAATTGGTGTATTGATAAATTAAAAGAAAAGATTTCTTGATCAAAGTGGTGCATGCACATGCATAGAAAGCAAATCCTTGAATTTCAAAGAATTTTTGACACAGCGTGAAAACGTGCTATAATAGCCTTGTAATTACCATATGAAAACAAAGATATGAAGGCAAAGGAGCGTGGAAATATGGAAACGAAGAAGTGGGAAAAACAACAATACTTAGATGTACTTCAAGATAAAAAATGGGAAGCACATAACAAGCAGTGGTTATATATCGAAGTTAACGCAAAAGATTTACTAGAAGAATGTGAACCGGGCATGAAAAATCAGAATGTTTGCTGTAAGGCAATGCTGGAAAGCATGTTAGAGGGTGATGGCTTTATCGTAGAGCCAAAAAATAAAAGTAAATGTGCGGCAAGTCTGACCATTCGCTATTACGTTGATAATCTGAGTCCTGAAAGACGTAAGTATTCTGAAGTAAATTAAGAGTAAAGAAAGCTGTTCTGCAGCTTTCTTTTTAAAGGAGCTAACTATTAAGAAGTCAAGCCTTTTTGAAAAAGATTGAAAAAGCATGATAAAAACAAGTGCTGGTAAAAGCACAAAAATTGATCTTTGAAAATTAGAT
>NZ_CAXUBY010000020.1:0-51776 GCF_964249515.1 Eubacterium sp. 3_1_31 | reverse complement strand
GGTAAGCCGTATGCCTTAATAGGGCACGTACGGTTTGATAAGGGGCGGTAGTTTAATGACTATCGCCTACTTTCTTTATATGAGATTGAATTTAATATTGGTCTTTTAAGTAATCTAATCTATGATACTGAAATTTAGGTTGGTTTTACGTTCATACAAGGATTCTAGCTGATGGAGAATAATAAAAACGCAAGGAAGTATCATAATTCATCTTCGTTATGTTATTGTTTAGAAATTTTTAAGATTTTATTTCAACAGTTGATAAGAACTATCCTTCATACTGATAACAGTAAGAAAGAGGAGATGAAGATGAAAAAACAAAGAAAACAAATTAGTTTTGCCATCATCTGTATACTGGTTACGATTGCCTTATGTATCATCATTGCATCTACCCCCTTTTTAAGAACGATTGATACAATGGATGGTATCGTATTGGCAATGGCAGTTGGCTTTATGATAAAAACCACCTTACAGCGCTATATGATACAGCAACAAAAACGGTGGGAGGGATAAGATGGAACTATTTGTATACTGCATCTGTACGGTATGCACGTTTGCAGGATTTCTTCTGCATAGGAATATCTAAGCTTTCCAAGTGAATAGAAATCGGTTAAAATAGAACAAGTAAATAAGAGAGGGCGTTGAAACATATGGAACATACCGTATTAGTTGTTGAAGATGAACAAGGAATCCGCGAGGCAATCGCAATATATCTAAAGAATCAGGGCTATCAAGTGTTGTTAGCGGAAAATGGAAAAGAAGGACTTGACTTGATTCATACCAATGATGTACATTTGGCAATCGTAGATATCATGATGCCGATCATGGACGGTATCACTATGACGATGGAATTGCGTAAAAACTATGATTTCCCGGTGATTTTTTTAAGCGCGAAATCAGAGGATATTGATAAAATCAATGGTTTAAATATAGGAGCGGATGATTATGTTACAAAACCTTTTGGCTCAATGGAATTATTAGCACGTGTGCGTTCTCAATTGCGCCGGTATGAACAAATATTATCGCTACAAACAGCATCCAAACAAGATAAAACAGAGAAAAATCCCCATCGTTTCTGTGTCGGCGGATTAGAACTCGATACCTATACAAAGGATGTATATGTAGATGGCAGGCGTGTCAAATTGACTCCGAAAGAATTTGCTATTCTTCAATTGTTGATGGAATCCGCAGGAAGAGTGTACTCTGCAAAACAGATTTATGAGCAAGTATGGGAAGAAGAAGCCATCAATACAGAGACAATCATGGTACATGTTCGTAAATTGCGTGAAAAAATTGAAGTGAATCCTCGTCAGCCACAATATTTGAAAGTGGTATGGGGCGTAGGATATAAGATTGAAAAAGGATAGGTGAAAAGCATGAAGCAAAAAAGAATATTTTTAAGTGTATGGATCATGTTGCTCAGTGTGATCAGCATAACTATATGCAGTTTTTATCCATCATCTAAAATGGATAAAGAGAATATGCATAAAACCATTCAGAATGTACTGGGCGATGAATTGTTCTTCTATGCACTCAGTATGAATCAATTTGCGGATGAACAATGGTCCTATCCAAGGTTTTCAAATTTTCCTGAAAAAAGTCATTTTGAAGATGAGTATATAAGCTTGATGGATCGAGCAGTCTCCTGTTTCCAAAATGATGAAAATGTACAATATATCGTTTATGATGCAAATACAAAAAAACGATTAGCAGCGAATGTCAAGGATGATTTAAGTGAAAATGATAGTATGTTTTATGGCATAGGAACTTTTAAGAAAGATGGTTCTTTACAGCTGAGCGGAGATTTTGGTAACTATACGAATGGTGCTAAAGATTATTTGGTGGATTGTATGAATACGTTTATCCGGGATCCTTCCTTATATGATCAAAAAAATGATGCAAAGGTTTCTTTTCGTAATGATTTTACAGTTGTTATACGCATCCCTGAGAAATTAACAAATAATGGTATGTATGTTTATGATACAATTTATGACAGATATGAATATACTCCTTACGTGTTTATCGCTATGGGAGTAGGTGCTTGTATTTTAGCTCTATTCATACTTCTAGTACCGATTCGTATCGTAGAACAATGTCAACCGTTCAAAATTTTTGCGCAAATCAAGTTTGAAATCAATTCCATTTTAGCCTGTTGCCTGATTACCTTTGGCTGCATGGGTGTAGTGGTGCTTTCTAATTATACGATGAATGGCTTATTGGCTGAAATATTGTTACGATATGAAATGTGGGATGGCATAAGCCTACTTGCGAACCTTGCGGCATGGATGTTGTTATTTGCTTATTTATCAATCATTTTCTTTTTGCTAAAGTATATAATTGCCCATGGTGTGATTCGCTATTTGAAAGAGGACACCTTCATTGGCAGTATCATTCGGCGTTTTAAGCATTATGTTAATGCTTTAGCAGATGTAGAACTAGATAAATTGAATCAGAGTTTGATCAAACTGCTATTGATAAATTTGCTAATCGTTATTATCTTTTGTTCCTTGCAGGGATTTGGTATCATCCTTTCCTTTGGATATACAATTGCTCTTTTCTTTTGGCTGCGTGATAAGTTGAAAGAGGTAAAATTAGAGTATCAAGAATTACTAGAGAATGCAAAGGCGATGGAAGAAGGACGTTTTGATTATGAATATACACATGTAGATGGTGTATTTAAAGAACTACAACAGGAATTAACCCAAGTGCGCAGTGGTTTTGAAAAAGCTGTGCGTGAAGAAACAAAATCGCAGTTAATGAAAACGGAGCTTATCAGTAATGTATCACATGATTTAAAAACACCATTGACCGGTATGCGAAATTATGTTGAATTGTTGCAAGATACGACATTGTCAGAAGAAACAAGAACACAATATGTACAAATGCTTGCTCAATATACACAGCGTTTAAGTCGTCTGATTGAAGATTTATTTGAGGTTAGTAAAGTTAATAGTGGAAACATTCAGTTAAATCTTATGGAGTTAGATGTCAAAGCATTAATCGAACAAGCACAAGCTGAATGTAGTGAATTATTACAAGAGAAGCATTTACAGGTCATTACTAGCTTTGATCAAGAACAATATTTGGTTGCGTTAGATGGCGATAAAACCATGCGAATTTTTGAAAATTTATTTATCAATATCGGGAAGTATGCATTGGCCAATACAAGAGTTTATGTGATGGTGAAAGCAGAAAACGAAACGGTGATAATCACCATGAAAAATATATCCGCGGAACCATTAAATTTTGATGAAACGCAAATTGTCGAACGTTTTCAACGAGGTGACTCTTCTCGTCATGGAGAAGGAAGTGGTTTAGGCTTGGCAATCGTTAAAAGCTTTACGGAGATTCAAAATGGTCAATTCCATATTGAAGTAGATGGGGACTTATTTAAAGCTATCGTGCAATTCGCTTTGCCTTCTGATGCAAATATAAACTGATAAACAGTAATCGCACAAAGCATGCTAGTTTAAGAATTTCTTAGCTATGCATGCTTTATTTTATCCTCAATCGTTTTCATGAAAAGAAGCTCATAGGAAATCGATGAAGTTCTTATAAGACATCACCTGTGATAATAGTTTTTTCATTTATATCCAGTATAAGAATTGCTAAAAACCTTCTAGGTATGGTACTATAACCACACTATAGAATTGAGGGATATAATGAAGAAATATGTAAATTTGTTAGATGGTGCGATACTTCCGGCATTAAGCTCATTAGCACTACCTATCATGGCAACCAGTTTGATACAAATGGCATATAATCTTACCGACATGCTATGGATTGGCAGAATCGGGGCAAATGCTGTGGCATCTGTCGGTGCTGCCGGTATGTTCATGTGGCTTTCCAATGGCCTAGTCACCTTAGCCAAGATGGGTGCTCAGGTCAAAGTTGCACATTCTTTAGGCGCACAAGATCAAAACAAGGCAGCATGTTATGCCCAAAGTGCCATACAGATGGGCATTGTTTTCGCATTGGCATTTGGTTTTGTCACGGTCGTTTTTTCACGGCAAATGATTGGCTTTTTTAAATTAAACAGTGCACAGGTAGCAGGCGATGCACAAAGTTATTTAATCATCACCTGTGGCCTGGTGATTTTCTCATTTCTTAATCAGATATTCACGGGTATTTTGACAGCCATGGGAAATTCTAAGACTTCCTTTATAGTGACCGCTTTGGGATTGCTCATGAATATCCTCTTAGATCCTATTTTTATCTTTGGTTTTGGTGGGATACCGGCGATGGGAGTGCGTGGGGCAGCTATAGCTACAGTAATGGCCCAAATGATTGTTTGTCTATTATTTCTCATGGCAATAAGAAAAGATACACTTATTTTTTTACAAGTACATATTCTTTCACATATACACAAGGAAGAAATGAAGGAAATATTTCGTATTGGGCTGCCTATTGGATTACAAAGTATGTTGTTTAGCAGCATCTCTATGGTGATAGCACGCTTTATTGCCGGTTGGGGTGATGCAGCCGTTGCAGTGCAAAAGGTTGGCTCACAGATAGAATCCATTTCTTGGATGAGTGCGGAAGGCTATGCCGCTGCTTTAAATAGCTTTGTAGCTCAAAATCATGGTGCGCATAATGCACAGCGTATTCGCAAGGGATATCGTTTGTCTATGAGATTGATGATAAGCTGGGGCATCCTTTGTAATTTGATATTGCTTTTATTTCCGCAGTTTATTTTTCAGATTTTCATCAATGAACCAAAAGTCATTTGGATGGGCGTAGATTATTTACGTATCTTAGGTTTCTCCCAGTTGTTTATGTGTATGGAAATTACTACTGCCGGTGCTTTTAATGGTTTAGGTAGGACATTGCCACCTTCGATTATATCCGTAACCTTGACGGCCGCTCGTATACCTTTGGCAATGTTGCTGGGAAATGGGCTTGGTTTAAACGGTGTTTGGTGGGCCATTACCATAAGCTCCATTTTTAAAGGTGTGTTACTGTTTGGTTGGTTTTTATGGGATATGAAAAAACCGGATTTCTTAGTTCAAGACCATCCATCAAAAAGTATTTGTTAAGTTCTTTGTAAGCGATAAAGATATAAAAAACATCCAAATAGAAAGGGTCTGTACTGGTAAGCGTTGATATTCCCAAGCGAATCCCCTATCTGGATGTTTTTTTATTTTCATAGTGGTTGTTATGGATGAAGGATAGCCATGATAAGAATATCGTGATAATTGCCATCATAATATAAGCCATCTTTTTTTCGTCCTTCTATCTGATAGCCACAACATTCATACACATGTTGGGCACGAGGATTGTAATCAAACACTTCCAGTTCAATGCGATGAAGCTGTAAGGTATACAATCCAAAATCCGTAACAGCTTTTACGGCCTGTTTACCGATGCCTTTATTTGTTTGTGTACTTGAAAATAAAGCAATTCGAAAACCAGCCATGTTAGCATCCCAATCAATGTCATTTAAAACAGCTTCCCCAATTAACTCGTCTTGATATGTAAATATTAAAAAATCATAGCGATCATCTGCTTCAGCAATACGTTCGACATAATCGTAGATCATCTTTTTGCTAAACGTTTGTGTCGTTCCGGTAAAACGTCTCACTTCCTCATCTTCTTGCGCAAAACCTTTCTCATAATACATGGCGGCATCTTCTTTTCGTAGCAAACGAAGATAACAGTCTTGTACATACAAAACATCTGTTGTTTGTTTCTCATGTCTCATGCAATCCACCCAAACTTTTTACAAGCCTTCCATATTCCATCACGTGTATTAGTATCTGTTACATAATCCGCTTTTTTCTTCAAGACTTCTTTAGCATTTCCCATCGCGATACTTGTCCATTGTGAATCAAACATGACCAAATCATTTGTATCATCACCAAATACAACAACATCTTCAGCTTTTCCATCAATATAGCGTAACATGTCTATAATACCATCTTTTTTTCGGTCATGTTGAATTGTTAAGTAAGCATCGACGAAGCGGAGTTGGCCGACTTCTTTTAATAAAGGAATGCGATCTTCTTCATCAATAGGTACGGAGATATATAGTTTATAAATATCTTTTGCATCCTCAATGCGAAAGTTTTGATCATACACATAGCGTGTAGGTTCTTGACGTTCTCCACATTGTTTTACAAACGTGTCATCTATCCCATAAAGGTCAATAGAATCATCTAGCATTGCTAATACACCATATCCAGCATCGATTGCTTGATGATATAAGGCAATACTTTGTTCACGATCTAAGGGAATGTTTTGGATAAGTTCATCGTTTACTACGAGTGCATTTCCTCCGCAACAAACCATGTTATGCAGATGGACGCTTTCCATAAAGGGTCGTGCCTTATAATGTGCACGCCCTGTGGCAATCGCCACAAAATGTCCGTTTTTTTGCAGCTCATCTAGTGCTTTCTGAGCACTAGGTACGATTTTTTTAGTAGCATTGTCGGTTAATGTACCATCAATATCAAAAAAGATATATTTCTTCTTCATTGTAATCACCTTTCTATTTGGTATTATCATACAGGAAACAAAGAATTTTGACAAGAATAGTGGGCCATACAAGAGCCATCCTAACAATAGGTGATAAGATGAAAATTGGATATGCTTGTACACTGGCATTACAGGATGATACAAAAATGCGTAGCTGTATCGCAAAAAATGCGAGTGAGTTGCGTTTAATAGAACTGATAGATCACAATTTAACCGCTTTATCAAATATTCTGACATATAATCATCAACAGGGAATTAAAATGTTTCGCATTAGTTCAGACATCATACCTTTTGGCTCTAGTCCTATCAACAGTGTTGACTGGCAGACTTTGTTTCAGTCAGCCTTTACTTTCTTACAAGAACAAATTAAACGCTATGATATGCGGGTTTCTATGCATCCTGGACAATATACGATTATAAATTCTCCTAATCCGGAAGTGGTACAAAGAGCGATTGCTGATTTACAATATCATTGTGCGCTTTTGGATCTTTTATGTGAGGATGCCACGCATAAGATGGTGTTACATGTGGGTGGGGTATATGGCGATAAACAGGAAGCGATGAAACGTTTTATGGCAGAATATCGAGAATTGGATGAGACAATCAAACGACGTTTGATCATTGAAAATGATGATCGCTATTATACATTAGAGGATGTCTTATGGATCGCGGAAAAAATCCAGATACCGGTGGTCTTCGATAATTTGCATCATAAATTAAATCCATCTCTTACCAATCTTAATGAAAAACAATGTCTAGCGTTGGTAAAGCAGACATGGAAATCCGTTGATGGGCGCATGAAGATGCATTACAGCGAACAGGATCCGTTAAAACGTGCCGGTGCCCATGCCTCATCTATTGACATAGAGACATTTTTGGAATTCTGCAAAGATTTACAAAAAGAGGAAGTTGATATCATGTTAGAGGTTAAAGATAAACATGTTTCTGCATTGTGTGTGATAGAAGCATTGCGAAATAAATATCCATGGCTGCTTGAGGAATAAAGTAAAAAGCCCTGTGCATACTAAAGATTGACAAGGAGGAATCAGTAATGAAAAAAACAATGAAAGTATTGCTGGCAGCATTTCTGTTCACAGGTATATTACAAGGCTGTAGCAGTAATAACAATGAAACCACTGGTAAGGAAAATCAAAGTGATACCGGTGATGTTGCAAATGATGTAAAAAATGATATTGATGACAGCATTGACAATGTCATGAGCTTCTTCAATAACAAAAAAGTTGAGCTTGAGAATATGCAGCCAATCAAAAATATGGAATTTGCGGCATATGAAGGAAAAAGCTTTGAGGTGAATGGCAAAACAGCTTATCTATATCGTGTAAAAAGTAATGATGAAAACATGAAAAAAGTCTTAAAAGAGGCTAGAGAAAAAGGTAAAGTACGAGTAAATATCAAAAATAAAGAAATGGAGTATGGAGCAAAAGTAAATGGAAATTTCTTACTGTTATATGACCCAAATGCTGATATGAACGATGTCTTAACAACATTTGATGGTTATACAAGTGGTGGAGTAAATGCAGGAACAAGCGCCAAAGATACGACCAATACGCCAACAAGTGATGGAGCATATGGAAATGCCAAAACAAACGATCCCAATGCCGGTAATACGACAAGTGGGAATCAAAATGGTGATGTGAATAATAATGGTAAAACAAATGCCAACAATACCAATGGAACCAATGCTGCAGGACAAAATGAAAACTAAGTAAATATAAAATAAATCTTTCTATATATGAATTGTAGGAAGATTTTTTTTGCTGTACAGATAATAAAAAAAAGTTTATACTATTTTTATATTGTTACACAAATAATGTAACAATGAGGTTTATGATATAGCCGTAAAGATAAGGAAAGAGGTTGAGGCTATATGATAAACGAGAGAAAAATGGCAAAGGAATTATTAAATGCAGTTTGGAACAAGGAAACGGAAAGAATCAAGGAACTTTTAGATTTTGGGGCGGATCCCAATTGGATTTTCAATGGCTATCCCATCTTATTACATGCTGTCTATACGCGTAATGTAGATGCTGTTCTGGCATTTTTAGAAGCAGGAGCATATCACACGGAAGAGGCATTAGGTTTTGCGTTAGAAAATGGAATAGGTGAAGTCGTGGCGGCTTTAGCACCCAAAGGTATCGTACCAAAGAAAAAAGAAGTTGAACCGGTTTTTGGTTCTTTTCCATCCCGCTATAGTCCATTGGACTATCATCCAAAGGTCATACGTTCCTAATGGGAAGGATGAGAGGAAATGAAACGCAGTGCACGCTGTATTCAAATGTTGCAATTATTAAAAGCAAGAGGTTTTTTATCAAGAGAAGAATTAGCGACATTATTAGATACAAATATACGCAATGTATCCGAATATCGCAAAGAACTTGAAGAGGCAGGCTATTCCATCATTAGCACGACCGGCAAATATGGCGGTTATCAGCTGGATGCATCCTGTCTTTTTCCAATTGTCGGTTTACGGCAAGAAGAGGTTAAGGCGGTGAGTGAGGCGATCAGCTATATGAAGAGTCATGATGATTTTTTGCTGTTGCCACAATTTTTATCTGCGATGGATAAATTAATGGCAACGCTTACTATGGAAAAAAAGGAAGGCGGTATTTATGTGAAGGGCAATACCCCATTACTTAATCCAATGTTAAAGGAATTTATCATGCGAATGGATGGTGCTCGTAATGATCAACTTGCTGTTGATATTGTATATAAAGGAATGCATGCTAAAAATTTTGAAAAGGTACGTATTCATCCATATGAAATCTTGAACGATGCAGGGAGCTATTATTGTTTAGCATATTCATTGAAGGCAAAGGATTATCGAAATTTTAAGTTTAGTGAAGAGCGTATGAAAAAAGTGCAAGTAAGTGATGTGAAATTTCAGCGGGATGCTGATTTTCAAGTAAGTGAGCATATTGGCAAAAAGGGTCTTATTCGTAATGAGGTTTATGAATTGGATGTATTGATACATGGTGAGAGTGCTTTGTTAGTAAGTGAAAAAATGATTGGCATCGATCCGAAAGGTGAATGGATAGATGAACATGTTTTACATTTCACAACGATCATGGAAGGGAAAATTCCAGCTATGCAGTTTCTGTTATCTTTGGGTAATCAGGTCGAAGTAAGAAAACCCCTCTCTTTAAAAGCGGAACTAAAACATATTGTAGAAGACATGTTTCGACAATATCATGAAACGAAGGTTCCAACTTATGATATAATACAAGATAGAGAAAGTGTGGAGAAATAAAATGTATCATATTACCGATATAAAAAAGATGGAACGTTGTGAACGTTTGTTTTGGTTAAGTAGAAGAGTTCAAAAGTCATTTACTCCTTATGTGCAATATACAGAAAGTATGACTTCGCTGATGAAAGAACGTCTGTTGTTGCCAAATGATTGTTTTGAAGGACAGGCAAATGATGATCCTGCTTTAGCGTTGCAGGCTTTCGCAGAGAAAAAGCCATTGGTCAATGCCCGTTTTGCATATGAAGATTTACGTATCAAAGTTCCTGTACTTATACAGGAGGAAGGTAAGACCATCCTGTATATGAGTTATCGCAGCTGTTACCCTAAGGAACAGGAAGCTCAATATATCGCCGATATCATTGCGGTGTTGCAATTGTTGGATATTAGAATAGATGAAATCTATGCCATTCATTTGAATGCGGAGTATATACGGGGAAAAACATTAGATGTACATGCATTACTTACCATCAGTGATCATTTTTATAATTCACATAATCGCCCTGGTAAAAATATTTTTCAGCTTGTACAAATGAAACTGCGAGATATTCGCCCATTGCTTGAGAATATGCGTATATTAGATGCATTGGATGAGATAAAACCAAAGCGGACATCGTTTTGTACTAGAGGAAATAAATGTTCTTTTTATAAAGAATGTTTTCAAGAAGAAAGTCAACCTGGCGCTATTACTAATCTAGTTCAATCACAGCATAAATATGCGATGAAAGAAGAGGGAATCCAACGTTTAAAGGATGCCGATCTTGATCGTATTGAAGGAACACGCCATCAATATGCCCAGATCATGGCGGATACATATGGCGGGCTGTATGTGGATGTTGCCGCTTTAAAAACTTGGCGCAAAGATCATATCAGTTATCCCCTTTCTTATCTGGATTTTGAATGGGAAACGTATGCCTTTCCACCTTATGAAGGAATGAAGCCTTTTGATGTTTTGACCTTTCAGTTCAGCCTCCATGTTGAAGAGGAAAAAGGAAAGACATTACAACATACTGGTTTTATCGGTGAGAAAGATTGTCGCCTTGCCTTTATAGAAGCTTTGTTAGCAAGTGTACCGAAAATGGGAACGATTTTAGTTTATAATATGGAGGGGGCTGAGAAACTGCGCTTGGTACAATTGGCCCAACAGTTTCCGCAATATGAAAAAGCTTTGATGCAGATATGGGAACGCATGGTGGATTTATCCCTGCCTTTTTCCACCGGAAATGTTTATGATGTACGTATGGCAGGTCTGTTTTCTTTAAAGACGTTGGTGCCGATTTTCAGTTCTTATCATTATGAAGATTTGGCCATTTCTTATGGATTAGATGCGGTAGCAAAATGGCGGGAGTATCAAGAAAGTGAAGGTACTAAGAAACAACAAATCTATGAGGAGTTAACACAATATTGTGCAATGGATACTTATGCAGAATATATCGTCTATCATGCTTTAGAAGGATTTATGGATGTTTAAGCGACTGCAACGTAGTGATTATGAGATGATCTTAGCAATGATCATCTTTGGCACACTTGCTCCATTTGTACGCAATGTAGCAACATCCAGTGCCACCATAGCTTTTTCAAGAACCTTGTTGGGAGCTATCGTATTGCAAATTATGCTCCTTTTTAAACGACAGACGCATTCTTTAGCGAAAGGTGAAAGAAAGCTTATGGTGCTATCTGCAGCTGCGTTAGCCGGTAATTGGATTTTTTTATTTGAAAGCTATCGTTATGTCAGTGTGTCCATAGCAACCATGCTGTATTATACAGCTCCTATATTGGCTTTGTTATTATCTTTTATATTCTTTCATGAGCCACTTACCAAACGTCAAATAGGGTGTTTTATATTAACCTTGATTGGCTGTATTCTCATTTCATGGCAACCACAAAGTGCATTTAACTTACGTGGTGTGATTATGGGATTATGTGCTGCTTTCTGTTATGCAATGATTTTATTACTACAACGTTTTCGAAAGCCAATGCCTGGATTATTATTGACAAGTTGGCAGTTATCGATTGCGGCCATCCTACTTGGCATATATTTAGTAATAAGTAAAGATACCACCATGTTACATATATCGTTAGCCCAACTTCCCTGGTTGTTATGCATTGGTATTGTTCATACTGCATTGGCGTATTATTTATATTTTCATGCATTGGCTCACTTAGCTTTAGCACGTAGTGCATTATATAGTTATCTCGATCCGTTGACTGCTATATTACTATCTTTTCTAATCTTGCAAGAATCGTGTACAGGAATGCAGGGAAGTGGAATCGTCTTATTATTTAGTGCTATGCTCTTATATTCATATCAGAAATGAGGTGTCAATATGCTGTATCGATTAGAACAAAAAATGATTCCTATTACACTAGATGATGTCAATGATACCGTGTTATGTGCAGGCGTATATCGCATGGCGGAAATGGAACCATTACTTGCCCATTTTGGCTTTGCCCCACAGACATTGCGGGAATTGAAAGAACATCATCAGCATACGGTTAATAAGTTAGATGCTTATTTTGGTTATTGCTTTGGTCTTGTGCATGAAATTATAAAACAGGATGAAGAACTTTCTTTTATTCATATTGGTGTATATTTTAAAAAGAACCTCATCTTACTAGTTTGTGAAGATGAAAAAGCATTGCAGCGATTTCAACACAGGTTAGAGTTAATACCAAACACCAGTTATAGCCTAGAACATGTTTTGGCTATTCTTTTAGAAAGTGTTTTGGCACCTATGCATCCTCTATTTGAATCTATTGAGAATACAATCATGCAGATGGAAGAAGATATTTTGAGTATGCAAAAGGTGACGATGACTGCCAATATCATGAAGATTCGTCGTGAAATCACGATGCTGTCACATTACTTTGCGCAAATGATGGATATCGCCGAGGAGTTGCAACAAGATGAAAATGATCTATTTCAAAAAGATCAGTTGCATCATATTCGTATTTTTGCCGATCGTGTGCAACGCTATGAACAAAGCGTGCAAATGCTAAAAGATTACATCATACAAGTACGCGAATTGCAGCAGTCACAATATGATTTGAATCTAAACCGTATGATGTATGTTTTTACGATCGTAACCATCATCTTTTTACCTCTTACATTGATTGTTGGATGGTATGGCATGAACTTTACGACTATGCCGGAATTAACATGGCGCTATGGCTATCTTTTCGTGATTGCTTTATCACTCATTACGATTGTTGGTTGTATCTGGTATTTTAAGAAAAAAGATATCTTACAATAAGAGCAGATGAAAAATGTGTATGGTGTTAAGAAAAAGCGATAAGAGTAATTGTATAATTGATGCAGAAGAGCGCATTGGTTATTCTTTTCTAGATTCAAGATTGGTTATAAAATGAATACGAGAAAAAGGCTTTTACGATACAATATTCTATCCAATCAAATACAGCATTCTTTTGCCCCTGATATTTTATCGGTATGAAGAAAAGATTTTATAGCAGCACTCGCTGTTTTTTTTTGTAAACTCACAAAATTATTTTGAAAATTTTCAAAGAGTTATGAAAAAACCATCATGTTGTGCTACAATATAAGAAAAGGGAAATGAGCATATGAAAAAGAGGGAACACACAAAGACACCTTTCCTGTTACGGTTAGGGTGTTTTTCAAAAATCGCATGTATATATAAAGCGCTGCATTATCAACAGCGTTTTCAGCAGTTTCTATTGATGATCCTTTTGTTATTTGCCATGTTATCGGTATCCATCAGCGTTAGTGTCTTTACGCGTAGTGATTCTATCGTAGCACGCATTGATCAGATGCATGCCACACATACCGCAATCATTTCCGATTCACCAAAAGGAATGTACAAGTTTTTGGATGTCATACAGAAAGAAGAGCATTGCTTTGACTATTATGAAAAGACAAGCGTCTTTCCGTATGCCCCATATCCAGGAAGCTCTATCCAAGGATCTTTCCCCTTGTATATTGAAGGCTATGTGAAAAGTGATGCTAACTATCCTTTATTGGATGGCAAACCTCTAGAAAAGCTAATAGGAAATGAAATTGCCATCACCCAAAGCTATGCCAAACAGCTGGAAGATAAAGGCATCCAGGTACTTGGTCATAAGGAAGTCATCAAAGATCCATCCAATGGAAAAACGTATTCCTTTGTGATTGCTTCCATCATGGAATATCCCAACTATAACCAAGGGTATATCGGACAAAACGATATTAATAAAGTCGATATGTTCACGATTGCCAAACCAGCCGTTGCAATTGGAAATTATGAAACAATCAAGAAGCTGGAAAAAGCCTCTATCTATGGCAATGCCATGGCAAAGATACGCTTTCATGATTATCATGAGCAGGATGAATATGACCTACGTTCACGCATGTATCTGGATTATACCTATATTACCGGAGAGATGGCTTCCTATCCTGATTTCCGTCTGTTAGCAGAAGAGATGAATGCCAATAAAATCATGAATGGGATCTTTCAGTTTGTATCGCTATGCGTTACCATCTGTATGCTAATCAGCTCTTGCTTTGTGCTTTATGCTTTTATGAAACGGAAGCTGATAAAGGATCAGGAAAAATTAAGCTTAATGTTTATGAATGGGGTTCGCCGTTTGAATATCCGCAATGCCTATTTGCTGGAAATCGTACAAATCTTTTTACAGGCCTTTATCATTCATCTTATCCTTCTGTTTATGATGCAATGGTTTCTGCATGTCTTGAACCGTTACGATTTATTATTGCTGTTTACATTATCAATGAAAGGATGGCTCTTGATCATTGGCAGTACACTGTTATTTTTAGCAGCCTTGCTCTTTCAGGTAACATTGCAGGTTCGTTCCTGTTTTAAAGGCAATTTGGTAACGGCAATACGCTCGCGCTCTTTGCATTTGAAACATCATAAGAGCATACACTATCGCTATCAAAGCTTACAAATGGCGTTGCGTGATATCGTAACCACTCCATTTTCCAGCCTGCGCAGTGTCGTTTCTTTGGCCTTCGTGTTTGTGACCTTGCTGGTATTAAGTGGTACTTCTACCATCTTATTTCATCTATATACACCAGAAACGTTTGGTTTATCTTTCGATTATATGTTAAAAGGACCTATCTCCTTTTCATCTTTTACAAAGCTGCAAAAAACATATCTGGATGAAGATTTCGTGTTTGTCGCTGCGGAAAGTGCAGATACCAGTGTCTATCGTTGTTTTATGGTCGATGATCGCAGCAATCGCGATGAAAATCTCTATCATTATTATCCGGGATTATTGATGATCATGGATGGACCTTTGGATAAATTTCTTCCTTTACGAAAGGGAACCTATCCACAGGAAGCCAATGAGCAGCACTTAGGTGAGCGTGCCTTTGAGTTACAATATGGCATGACGACCAGACGTTTAGAACATGATTTTGGCTTATACACCATGCAAGATAAAAAGGTGGCACAGGATGATACATTACGTACGAAAACTTATGTAGAGTATAGTCTTAATCATTACTTATCCGCATCCCAGTTACATGGCTTTACAGAATCCATTATCAATAATGGGTATATTACATTCTTTCGCGCAAAGCGAAGACCTTTAAATACCTATTGGTATCCGGAAATTCCAACGACATTGCTACGCTTAAAGGATGAAAAGCAAGCAGCTACTTTTGAAACGACATGTAAGCAACAAGGAATCACTTATGTTCGCTACAAGGATATCTTAGATGTGCTGCAGGAGAATAACAATGCCTTACAAGCACGCTTATTTGCTATTATGGCAGGAGTTGCCAGCTTAACGATCTTAGTTGGCTGTATGACGATGTATGCAAATGTCCAAAGTGACATCGAAGAAAAACGTCGGGAAGAAGGCTATCTGTTAAAACTGGGCTGGCAAAGAAACATGCAAAAGAAACGATTGCTGTTGCATGAAATTATTTTGCTGGTTATGGCGTTCTTGCTGGGGTTATTGCTATATGCGGTATTCAAACTACCTTATTTTGCTATTTTGCGTGATTATCTAGGTTTATATACGTTGCCATCCGCATATTCAATAATGCCATGGCTAATGGCCTTGTTATGTGCAGGCGGTGTCTTGCTGTTATTGGTTATCGGAAGACATCGTGGAAGGGAGATATAATATGATTGATGTAAAAAACTTGCGAAAATCTTATCAGACGCAAGATAAGATCGTTGAAATCTTGAAAGGTATCAATATTCATGTAAATCCCGGTGATTTTATGATCATCATGGGGGAAAGCGGCAGTGGAAAGACAACGTTTCTGAATTGTGTTTCCGGTTTTGATACGATTGATGAGGGAAGTATCGAAATTGGTGGCACAAAACTAAATGAAATCAAAGGCAAAGCGTTGGAACAATTGCGTTTACATCAGTTTGGTTTTATCTTTCAGGACAATTATTTAATCGATAATCTGACAATCTTAGAAAACGTAGCGATTACTCGTTTGCAATACGATGCGAAAGCGTATGAAAAAGCAATTGAATTATTGAAGAAGGTGCATATTGATCATTTAAAGGATAACTATCCATCTCAGGTGTCCGGAGGAGAAAAACAGCGTTGTGCGATTGCCAGAGCCTTGGTAAATGAACCAAAGATCTTGTTTGCGGATGAACCAACCGCAGCCTTGGATCGACAGACTGCTGATGAAATCATGAACATCTTAAGTGAGCTGAATAAACAAGGACAAACGATCTTGATGGTAACTCATAGTCCGCGAATTGCCGCATATGGAACAAGAATGGTGTTTGTGGAAAGTGGGGTATTTGAATGCGATGAAGCCTTTACCGGTGATGATCTAGAAGCCAACTATCAGCGAGTGATGGAAATCACGGAGCGCTAAGCTTATGAAACTTGTATATAAAACGTTGCATCAGAAACAGATGTTTACACATGGCTTATTGATCGTACTGCTGTTTTTATCTATGCTGTCTTTACAAGTAACCTGCACGGTTTTTACGAAGAATCAAAGCATGGCAAAACGTATTGAACATTTAGATGTTGCCACAACAACCATCTTCAGCAGTCCTTCGATGAATTTTGATACGTATCTGAAAGAATATCAGGAACAAGGTAAATTTAACTTCACGTATGAAAAAGGTAGTGCATGGCCATACCTGCCTTATTCAACTAGCTGGATGCAGTCAAAATTTCCATTATATTTAGAAAGCTATATTCAAAGTGATGATGCATACCCTTTGTTAGAAGGAAAGCCATGCAAAGAATTAAAGGGTAATCAGATTGCCGTTATGAACGGCTATGCCAATGCTTTACGAAAACAAGGCATAGAACCCTTGCATCATCAAATTAGTATTCAAGATGATATGGGAAATGCGCATACCTTTCAAATTGAAAGCATCCTATATTATACAAACTATGAAGATGGCTATGTGAATCATAAAAATGAAGACGCAATAAAAGATTATCAAATCTTACCACCGGCTGTTGGTATCGTAAAACAAGAAACTTTGCAAAACTTACGTAATGAGATTATCAAAGCCAAAGGAGAAGGTGCGACAGGGGCCTTCAGTACGATGTTAAAAGTACGTTTTGATAGTTATGATATGCAGGATGAATATGAATTTCGCCAGGATGCTTTAGATACCTATTATATGTCATCGGCAGATTTTCGTTTATTGGCGGATGAATTAAATGGCAATCGAGTACAAGATGCTATCTTCCGTTTTGTGTCAATGAGTGTAACGGCATGTTTATTGCTAAGCTGCTTATTTGTTCTGTATGCCTTTTTAAAGCGGAAACTGCTAGATGATCAGGAAAAATTAAGTATTCTTGTCATCAATGGCATTACCAAACGCAATATTCAAAGAGCTTATGATCTGGAATATGGACGATTGTTTGTATTCGCAATCCTTTATCTAATCCTTTTTGATTTTTTCACATATCTTGTTCTTCAGCAGCAAAGTGATTATATTTTGCGCTTACTATTTACCATGTCATGGGAAACGGCAAAATGGTTGTTACCTTTATTAGTTGCTTTCATCATTGTTTTAATGCTGATGATTCGTTGGCAAGTGCATCGCTGCTTCCATGGCAATTTATTTCGACAAATCAAAGGAAAACATCTGTCGGTAAAACGGAAACGACGTGTCATCAGTTATCGCTTTCAGCCACTGCATATGGCAATGCGACAATTTCAGACAGATCCATTTATGGGAATACGGAATATCTTCTCTTTAGCCGTTATTTTCTTAACGATCCTGCTTTTGTCCATGACGCAAGGAATCTTATCACATTTGTATACACCGGCTACCTTTGGCTTACAATTTGATTATCAAATAGCTGCGGGTATGCCTTATGATGATTATGAAAAAATCAAACCATATATAAAAGAATATGCACTTCTAGAGATGAACAAAGAAGAAAATGGTATTATGAAAGAATATATGGTAAATGATCGCAGTACACGCGAGAGTGTAGATTTTCGTTATTTTCCGGGGATGCGTTTGGTATTAACCGGAGATTTGGATGAATTTCTTCCATTACGAGAAGGCTCTTATCCACGGATACCGGATGAAAAACATAATGGGATAGATTATTCGAAAGAGCGTGCTATGGTGCCGCGGCGTATTCAATATGATTTTGATAAATATATCGCCAATTCGGATTATGTAAATCAACATCCTGAATATGCCAATGATACGTATGCCGAATTTGTCGAAGGCTTTTCAGTTCATGGTGCAGCGATTTATGGTTTTACAGAATCCATTATGAATCAAGGTTATGTTGCTTTTACATCGCGAAGAAAAAGTCCGGTTGACAAAGTCCATTATCCATATCTTCCTAAGATGTTGGTAAAGGTCAAGGATGAGAAAGCAAAAGCAGATATGGAAAAGATGATGAAACAAAGTGCATTGACGTATAATTCTTATGATAGCGTCTTAGCGATGCTGCAGGAAAATAATGATGAATTGAACCAGAAGCTGCGATATGTCATGAGTGTTGTCTTTGGAATGGAAATCCTTGTGTTAGCCATTACGCTATACGCCAATATCATGGCCGATAAGGCGCAGCAAAAAGCGATGTATACATGTTTTGCACGCATCGGTGTTAAGAACAGCTTGCGTCGGCGCAAAGAATTTTCTTATGAAGCGTTGATGCTGCTTCTAGCCTTTCTTATGACGGCGTTGCTGTATATACTTGTACAATATCCGTATTTTAATGTATTAGGCATTTATCTTGGTGTATATGAATTACCTTCATCGTTAAGCATGATGCCTATGCTAATGGTAATCTTCGTTATCATATTAAGTGCAGGGATGTTGTTTTATGGAAAAGCGCAGCATAAAAAGGAAGGATGAACAGTATGATTGATGTAAAAAACTTACGAAAGTCTTATCAGACCCAGGATAAGACCGTTGAGATCTTGAAAGGGATTAATATTCATGTAAATCCCGGTGATTTTATGATCATCATGGGGGAAAGCGGCAGTGGAAAGACGACCTTTTTGAACTGTGTTTCCGGTTTTGATACGATTGATGAGGGAAGTATTGAAATTGGTGGTACAAAGCTAAATGAAATCAAAGGCAAAGCGTTAGAACAATTGCGTTTGCATCAGTTTGGTTTTATCTTTCAGGACAATTATTTGATTGATAATTTAACAATCTTAGAAAACGTGGCTATAACCAGATTGCAGTATGATGCGAAAGCATATGACAAAGCCATGGAACTATTGAAGAAGGTGCATATTGATCATCTAAAGGATAACTATCCATCTCAGGTATCCGGAGGAGAAAAACAGCGTTGTGCAATTGCCAGAGCCTTGGTAAATGAACCAAAGATCTTATTTGCGGATGAACCAACCGCAGCCTTGGATCGACAGACTGCTGATGAAATCATGAACATCCTAAGTGAACTGAATAAACAAGGACAAACGATCTTGATGGTAACCCATAGTCCGCGAATTGCCGCATATGGAACAAGAATGGTGTTTGTGGAAAGTGGGGTATTTGAATGCGATGAAGCCTTTACCGGTGATGATCTAGAAGCTAACTATCAGCGAGTGATGGAAATCACGGAGCGCTAAGCTTATGAAACTTGTATATAAAACCTTGCATAAGAAACAAGCTTTCCTGCATGCTATGCTGATACTGCTGCTCTTTCTTTCCCTATTATCTTTGCAAATCACCTTTACAGTGTTTACAAAAGGGCAAAATATGGCAGAACGTATCGATAAGATGGATGTAGCCACGACCAATATTTTTTATAAAGAATATGATGATGAAATCAAGGATTTTTTGCAAGAGTATAAAGAAGATGGCAACTTAGACTTCACTTATGAAGAAAGTTTGGTATGGCCGTATGGCGTTTTTTCAACAAGCTGGATGCAAGAAACATCTCCTATCTATTTAGAAGGATTCGTGAAAAGCGATGCGCATTATCCGTTATTAGAAGGTAAGCCCTTAAAAGATTTAAAGGGGCATGAAATCGGGGTCATGGAAAGCTATGCACGTTCTTTACGAAAACAGGGCATTGAACCTTTAGGACATGAGATTGAAATTACTGGATCCTTCCAAGAAAAAGAAAAATTTACGATAACAAGTGTTTTTGATTATCCTAATTACGATGATGGCTATGCCAATCAAAAGAATAGTAAAGCTATTCAGGATTATCAGATTACCAGACGTGCCGTAGGTATCGTTAATGAGAAAACCATAGAACAAATAAACGGTCATTATGTGAAAACGTATGGTCTTGAAAAGGCGGCAGGTCTATATGAGCGTATCTTAAAATTAAAAATCAAGGACTATTCAGCACAGAAAGAGTATGCCCTGCGCAGTGATGCGTATAATGATGATCGTACTTCTTCCGCTCAGATAGATTTTCGTTTACTTGCGGATGAAATTGATGGTAATCATGTACAAGATGGTATCTTCCAATTTGTATCCTTAAGTGTTACCTTTTGCTTGGTGGTAAGCTGTTTATTTGTTTTGTTTGCCTTTATGAAACGTAAGCTGATCGAAGATCGTGAAAAGCTGCATATTTTGATTGCCAATGGGATCATGAAGAAAAATATTCAAAAGGCATATGGAATGGAATATGGGCAGCTGTTTGCTGCAGCGCTTGGTCTGCTGATTGTTTTTGATATCGTGTTGCAGCTAGTGTTGGCACATCAACAAAACTATGTCTTGCGTCTGTTATTTTCTTTATCAACGAAAACAGTGTTATATCTTTTGCCGGTTACCATCCTTTTCTTTATCGGATTGCTCGCTTTGATGCTATGGCAAGTACATGCCTGTTTCCAGGCAAATCTATCCCATGCGATGAAGGCGAAAGACGTGCATATTACAAAACGTACACATCGTATTCGGTATCGTTGGCAGAGTCTGCATATGGCATGGCGAGAAGTTTTAACACATCCGTTTTCTTCCATGCGTAATATTCTTTCTTTAGCTATTATCTTTTTAACAATCTTGCTGCTGTTTATGACGCAAAGTATTTTATGGCATTTGTATACGCCGGCTACCTTTGGCTTACAATTTGATTATCAGTTGTATAAAGGGATAGCTTATGATGATTTTATGGAACTGAAAAAGGAATATTTTGATGTCTTTGCTTTTATGGATGAAACAAAGCGTTTTACCAGTATCGATAAGGAATTCATGGTTTATGATAAAAGCACGCGGGATAGTGTAGAATTTCATTATTATCCAGGCATGCGCATTACCTTAACTGGAAGTCTAAAGCATTTTCTACCGGTAAAAGAGGGCGTTTATCCGCCACCGGTTGGAGCAGAAGGTGGCGAAACATTGATGGAAAAGATGCGTACTATGGTGCCACGTCGTATCCAACATGATTTTCATCGCTATATCATGTATTCTGACTATGTGAAAAAACATCCTGAAGTTGCTAATGACACTTATGCTGAATTCTCACAGGGATGGCGAGTAAATGGATATCCGATCTATGGCTTTACAGAATCTATCGTAAATCAAGGCTATGTGGCATTTGCCAGTCGTAACATGAGTCCTTTAGATAGAGAGCATTATCCACAAATGCCTAAGACTATCCTAAAACTAAAGGGCAGCTCACAAAAGCAAGTTTTTGAAGCTGCTTTAAAGGAAAAAGGCATTGCCTATGATAGCTACGATACGGTATTACACATCTTGCAGGAGAATAATAACGATTTGAGTCTGAAATTACGCTATGTCATGATTAGTGTTGCAATGATGGGCAGTTTTGTCTTGTTGTTGACTTTATATGCCAATGTGCGTGCAGATGAAGCTATGCAAAAGATGAGCAATATTTGTTATGCACATATCGGTATGCAAAAAAAGATTCGGCTGCAGCGAGATATCTTATATCAAGGCATGATTATTGTAGCAGCTATGATTTTAGCTATTCTCTTGTATGGTATTTTACAATATCCTTATTTCCAGGTGTTAGGAGTTTATCTTGGTTTATATGAATTGCCATCAGGAGCTATCTGGATTCTTCCTGTTTGCCTCGTTATTGTGGTACTGCTATACCTACTGCTTATTGTAATAACCAGAAAACGAAAACACCCCAATATCTGATGGTGTAAGATAGGTATTTCATGGTACGATGAGGAAATCTGTTTACTGTAGCTATTGCGTAACGATTTCCTCTTATAATAGAAGTATATTTTTATATTTTTAATTGCAAAGTATGTAATGCCCGATGTTAGGAAATGAAAGAAGGTGAATAAAGTGGATGAGAGCATAAAGAAAACCTGTAAGAAGTTGAACTTAAGTGAGCTAAACTATATAAAGTGTATATGCAGATTTACGAAAGATACAATTAATTCCGCAAAAAAGGATATTAAAGACAATCTTGATATTGGTAATGATAAAAAACGTGTATGGGCTTTGTTTGGAAAAGATGGAAAAGATTGGTACTGTTTAGAAGTCGGTTCCAGCAATAACATACAAACAGAAATACTATCAAATCTACAGAGTATGCAGCAAGAGCCAAAAGCGGTATGGAAAGGTGCTTATTTTCATAAGGATGAAAAATTGTTTGCATTCCAAACCTACATGGATAGAGCCAGTTGTAAATATCGTGGCATGTTACAGCTATGTGAGGAATTTTGTTGGTGTGAAATTGATATCGATTCCTATGTGGGTGCTAATCAGCTACCTGAAGATATGGAAAGCAACGATATCAACGATCATTTAGAAAATTATGTAGAAGCAAAATTTGCCTATGATACAAAGGCTCTATTTTGGAATCCTTCTCCTGCAACAAACGGTAATAAAGAAAAAGCAATCCTACAGGAATTAGAGAAAGTAGAGAAGTTAAAGATGGCACAAAAAGGTTAGTTTTGCTAACTTATTATGAAATATATAAATTTAATTCGTTAATGATCGTATATTGTTAGTGATTCAGCTAATGATTTACGATTGTTAGTTATATAGCTAATAAATACTGAAAATAAGTAAATATCAACAATTTGCAGAATATTATTTATTAGAAACTTTATGAAGCATAATTCGTTTTTTGATTCATGAATTTAAAATGGAAGATCATGAGTTTTAAAAAATTAAAAGGATACAGTATGAGCGGCTGATAATTAGTTAAGTGCATCCGTGCGATATCTGGATCATAAGGAAAAGATAGAAACTGCTACATTCCTTTGTTTCTTCTTCTAAATTACGCGCATCATGAAAATAATCAAAAAAATCCTTTCATGAGGTGACGAATGAATGCCTTCTATGGTACTATTATATGGCTTATAGAGATGGAGGCGTTATTATGGCTTTTTTACCAACAACACGCGAGGAAATGCTGGAACAGGGATATGAACAAGTAGATTTTGTTTATGTTAATGGGGATGCTTATGTGGACCATCCTTCCTTTGGTTGTGCCATCATTACCAGAGTTTTACAGGCGTATGGCTATAGCTGTGCAATCTTAGCTCAACCGGATTGGCATAAGGATGAAGAATTTTTACAATTTGGAGAACCACGGTTAGGTTTTCTAGTATCTGCCGGCAATATTGATTCTATGGTGAATCACTATTCTGTAAATAAACGCCGCCGTGATCATGATTCTTATAGTGATGATGGTGTCATGGGAAAACGCCCGGATCGCCCTACGATCGTATACACTCAAATCTTGAAACGACTGTTTCCACATAAACCGGTATTGATTGGTGGCATTGAGGCTAGCTTACGGCGCCTATCGCATTATGATTATTGGGATGATGCTGTACGACGCAGTATTCTGATGGATTCACAGGCAGATCTATTGATGTATGGCATGGGAGAAAATACGATTGTTGAGGTTGCGGATGCATTGGCAAGTGGCTTAGCAGCAAAGGATCTATGTTATATACGCGGTACTTGCTGGAAAACCAAAAGTCTAGAGTATTTGAGTGATTATATCTTGTTGCCCAGCTATGAGGAAGTAAAAGCGGATAAGCGCACTTATGCCAAGAGTTTTCATATCCAGCATGAAAATATTGATGCCATTGCGGCAAGTGTATTGGTAGAGCCTTATGATGGTTGGTATGTCGTACAAAATCAACCACCATTGCCATTGACACAGGAAGAGATGGACTTTACCTATTCCTTGCCATATGAACGCACCTTCCATCCAAAATATCATTATATCCCGGCAATTGAAGAAGTGCAGTTTTCCATCGTATCCAATCGTGGCTGCTTTGGCTCCTGTGCTTTCTGTGCCATCACCCATCATCAGGGACGTGTAATTTCTACACGTAGTAAGGAAAGCATTGTCGAAGAAGCAAAACGCATAACCGAGATGCCGAATTTCAAGGGGTATATTCATGATGTAGGAGGGCCTACAGCTAATTTCTCACGAGAAGCTTGTGATAAGCAGCGAGAATTTGGGGCCTGTAAGAAACGAGAATGTTTATTTCCAAAGCCTTGTGGCAACATGGTAGTGGATCACAGTCGTTATTTGGATATCTTGCGTTCCGTTCGTGAATTACCTAAAATTAAGAAAGTTTTTATTCGTTCTGGTATTCGTTATGATTATCTGATGCAGGATAAAAATGATGAGTTCTTTGATGAATTGGTAAAATATCATATCAGCGGGCAGTTGAAGGTAGCTCCTGAACATATCAATGCGGCTGTGTTAGATAAAATGGGAAAACCACGCAAGGAGCTCTATTTAAAATTTGTTGAAAAATTTAAAGAGAAGAATGAACAGTTCCATATGGATCAATATATTGTGCCTTATTTGATGAGTTCACATCCAGGCAGCGATTTACAGGCAGCCATAGAATTGGCTTGTTATTTAAAGAAGATCCATTATACACCGAAACAGGTACAAGATTTCTATCCAACACCGGGGACACCGGCTACTTGTATGTATTACACCGATTTGGATCCTAAGACGATGCGTCCTGTTTATGTAGCGAAGACTTGGGAAGAAAAAGCAATGCAGCGTGCCTTGATGCAATTTACATATCCACAAAATTATGATCTGGTGTACAAAGCATTAAAAAAAGCAGGAAGAGAAGATTTGATTGGCAATGGTCCAAAGTGTTTGATCTCGTATCGTCGTCCATCCGCTAATAATTTTTCACACAAACAAGCAAAAGGGAAAGATAAGACTATGAATAAAAAGAATGTTGGAACAAAGAAAAGGACAAACGCACATAAAAGAGAAAGGAATGCGCAGCGATGAAATTGTTTCGTGAAATTATCATCATCTTTGGCATTAGCTATATTGGAGAATGTCTGTCTACGCTTTTACATTTACCCTTGCCAGGTAGTCTGGTAGGAATGCTGTTACTGTTGTTACTGTTGTCTTTTCGTATTCTGCGGCTGGATATGATCGCAACAGTTTCGGATTTTTTGTTAGGACATCTACCATTTTTCTTTATTCCGGCTGGTGTTGCTTTGATGGCAAAATTTTATCATATCGCCGATATTTGGATTCCAATCCTCTTAATCTGCATGGTGACTACAGTGATTACGATGGGGTTGAGTGGATGGAGCATGCAACAGGTGATGGAGAAATGGGGGAAGAAGCATGGATGAACTTATCAATACCCCTATGTTTGGCATCTTATTGTCATTGCTTGCTTTTGAAATAGGGTTATTTATCCAAAAGAAAACAAAGCTCTTATTTCTGAATCCGTTACTCATTGCCATCGCTCTTATCATTATCGTGTTGCTGATTAGTAACATTCCATTAGAAAGCTATCAGCTTGGTGGCGATATTATCAATCTGTTTTTAGGACCGGCGACAGTTGTTTTAGCGGTTCCTTTGTATCAACAGTTACATAATCTGAAAAATTATTTTGTTCCTATCATGATAGGAATTTGTGTGGGGATCTTAGTTGGCATGATTTCAACGATATCTTTATGTCTTTTAACTCATTTTGATGCTGACATCATTGCTTCTTTAGTTCCTAAATCAATCACAACGCCGATTGGAATTGAAGTAAGTGCACAGCTGGGCGGGATACCTGCTATTAGTGTATTGACAATTTTAGTTACTGGGATTTTTGGAGCAGTTGCAGCGGATGTCGTTTTTCGTGTTTTTCATATCAAACATCCTGTCGCAAAAGGAATTGCTTTGGGAACTAGCGCTCATGCCATTGGAACGACCAAGGCTTTATCGTTAGGCAAAGTAGAGGGTGCGATGAGCTCTTTGGCAATAGGCGTCAGCGGTATTATCACCGTCATGATAGCTCCGTATGTATGGAATATCGTAATGTCGATTTTATAAAAAAAAGGAAGTCCATGTTATCATGCAATTTTTTGGATGATCATGTTGCTTCCTTTTTTAATGTGTTTTTATATCTTTATCACTATTTTTTCATTATGCTTGCTTATGGAGAAATCGCTTTTTCATAGACTTCAAGTTCTTTGCACATCTGCTTTATCAGCTGCCATTGTGTCTCATCCAGGATGCCATTGACTGGAAGGCCGAGCAGTCGCTGAAAGCTTTTTATGGCTTGTCTTGTTGTTTGAGCATCTTCCATAGCACAGTAAGGAATCGTAGGATAATAGGCATGCAAGATGTTCAGCTTTTCTTTTAATGTGTTTAATTGTTCTGTTGTTGCTATGGATAGGGGGGTGAACAAAGGCAAAGAGCCAGCAGTATGCTGCATGATGGTAAAAGCAAGCTCATATGCCCATTGTATCGTAAATGGAGTCAAATGATCCATGCAAGGAAGATGCCAATACCTGTGGAAGGCAAGAAGTGCTTCCATGCTGTCATGGTTCCATTGACCATTCTGTTTAGCGATGATAGGCAATGCCTGGTGAAAGCTGGATATGATATGGTATTGTTGTTGAAACTGTAATCGATAGGTTTTTTTCTGCTCATCAGATAGAGCAGTAATAGGATTTTTTTGATTACTATAAGCATTAAAATAGTGTACGGCTTTTGCTAAAAGGTCAGGATAGAAGCAATAAGTGGCAGTTGCAGCTTTACTACCTTCATCTGTTGTGGAGTCTTGTTCCTGCAAGCTCAACAGTTTCATAATGGAAGCCTCAAGTTGTTCATCAGATGAGGTAGGATTCATCTTTTCACTTAAAAGGTGCATTAATTTACTGATGACGGGTTGAAAAACACCGGCAGGGAAACAAGAAACAGGTGGGTCATGGGCAAAGCATAGACAATCTTTTGTCACTTGATGAGTATTGCCTTTTTGGGTATTTGTACGCATCAAAGTTAATAGACAACTTCGTTCATTCGCATACAGGATGACTTTTTGCTGTAAATTACGAAAGTTTCCTATACGTATATCAACCAGATATTCCACAGGGTTTTTACCATCCACATAAAGGGGAATCCAGGAAGTCATACCATAAGCATCACTTAACAGAAAATCTTCAAATACCAGAATGTTTTGTTGTTTGCGATAAATACGTATGCAGGCTTGGGCAACAGGTGAAAAGGTTTCCTGTGTCATGACATGAACTTGTAAATATGCGGTTGCGATTGTTTCACCTCCCCTACATTACGGTATGTTTCACTAGACAAAGGGCATGGGTGGAATGCCTAGCAAAAGCAAAAATGGAAGGAAATGGAATGATAACCTTTTCAATATGTGAATTATGTGAGAAGTATAGAGTTTTGATGTTGAAAACAGCAAAGGTATTGACGTTATAAAAGGCAAGGTGTATATTCATCACATAAACTATTTCATGCGTGAAATAATAGGAAGTGAGGACGCTGTTATGGGCAATGAGGAACGTATTGTTCGTTTGATCAGAACGATAACTACACATTTGCATAGCTGTATGAATCGCTGTTATGAAGATTATGGAATGACGGGTATTCAAGGGCTTGTACTGATGGAAGTGGCAAATGATGAAGAATGTAAACTGGGGGCATTGGCACAGCGCTTGCTAATGACGAATTCAAATCTATCCGCCATTATCAAACGAATGGAAGAGCATGGTTGGATACGCAGATGCCGTTCACCTCAGGATGAGCGTATTGTCTATGTACGCTTAAGCAATGAGGGCGCAGCTATTCTTGCGGATATTAAAAAGCGTATGGATGCTAAGTTGGACTTTCTGAAGCAAGAAGATGAAGAAAGTATTAAGCAAATGATACAGAGTCTGAAACGACTTGATGATCTTTTGCAGGAGGTTACCTATGAATAAGCAGAAAAAGCCATTATATTACTATTATTTAATCATCTTAATCGTTCTGTTAGGAATTAATCTTGTATTTACTATGTTTCGTGGGGATAAAATTAAAAACGTGAACTACAATGATTTTATGAAACAAATTGAACAGCATCAGATAAATGAAGTAGAAATAGGTGATCAGAATATTACGTATTCACTTAAAGGGGAAACGAAACAGCTGTATAAAACAGAAACGATGGAAACAGATACGAGTTTATCACAGCGCTTATATGATGCCGGAGCTAAATTTACGCGTATTCATACGAAAGAAATGAATCCTTTGTTATCTTTTCTATTGACATTTATCTTACCGGTTGCTTTCTTATGGTGGCTAGGTAATCGGATGTTTAAAAAGATGCAGAAGAAAATGGGTGGCGATGCCATGAGTTTTGGCGGTGGTTTTGGTAATTTTGGCAAAAGCGATGCTAAAATTTATGTAAAAAGTCAAAGCGGTAAAACCTTTCGTGATGTAGCAGGACAGGAAGAGGCGAAGGAATCTTTACAGGAAATGGTTGACTTTTTAAAGGATCCAGAAAAATATAGTAAGATTGGTGCACAAATGCCAAAAGGGGCATTATTAGTAGGTCCACCGGGTACCGGTAAGACGTTATTAGCCAAAGCTGTTGCCGGAGAAGCCAATGTGCCTTTCTTCTCTATATCCGGTTCCGAATTTGTTGAAATGTTTGTTGGACGCGGAGCTGCCCGAGTACGTGATTTATTTAAACAGGCTCGTGAAAAAGCTCCATGCATTGTCTTTATTGATGAAATTGATACGATAGGGAAAAAGCGAGATGGTGCAGGCGTTGGTGGAAATGACGAACGAGAACAGACGTTAAATCAGTTATTAGCCGAAATGGATGGTTTTGATGGCAGTACCGGTGTTATCATCCTAGCTGCGACCAATCGTCCGGAATCCTTAGATCAGGCATTGTTGCGTCCGGGACGATTCGATCGCCGCATTCCGGTGGAATTGCCTGACTTGCATGGACGTGAAGCAATTTTACAAGTTCATGCGAAAGATGTTAAAATCAGTAAACAAGTTGATTTCCGCGCGATTGCCAGAGCTACAGCAGGGGCCAGCGGTGCAGAACTTGCTAATATTATTAATGAAGCAGCTTTGATTGCTGTAAAAGATCATCGTAATCAAGTATTGCAGAAGGATTTAGAAGAAGCTGTTGAAATTGTGATTGCCGGTTATGAACGTAAAAATGCTGTGATTTCAGCGAAAGAAAAACTCATTGTATCCTATCATGAAATTGGTCATGCCTTAGTAGCAGCCCGCAGTAAACATTCCATGCCAGTCGCAAAAATTACGATTGTACCAAGAACAAGTGGAGCTCTTGGCTATACTATGCAGGTACCGGAAGATGAAAGTAATTTGATTACAAAGGATGAGGCTTTTACGAAAATCGTAACATTCTGTGGCGGACGAGCTGCGGAAGAATTGATTTTCCATTCCATTACCAGTGGTGCAGCAAATGATATCGAACAGGCAACCAAAATTGCCAGAAGTATGATCACTCGTTTAGGAATGAGTGAACAGTTTGGCATGACTGCTTTAGAAACAGTGAATAATCGCTATCTTGGACAAGATGCGACACTTGCTTGCAGTGATCAAACGGCAACCAAAATTGATGAAGAAGTAGTGAAACTGATACAGGATGCATATCAACAAGCATATCGAATACTTGAAGAAAATAAAGATAAATTGCATGAGCTGGCAAAGTTCTTATATGAAAAAGAAACGATTACCGGTGAGCAGTTTATGGCAATTTTGAATCGCCCGCGGCAAATTGAAACAAGCGCGGTGCAGGAATAAAGAAAACGTCATAGGACAGGATGCATGTCAACAGCAACTGTGTTATGACGTTTTTTATTTACTTAATCAGATTCTTTAAGAAAGCCTTCTCCCCAATAGCCAACAGGATCTTTCAACAATAACTTCTTAAAATCATTTGCCGGCATTGGTTTAGCAAAGACATATCCCTGGATGAAATCACAGCCACATTTTTCTAAGAAGTACACTTGATCAGGCTCTTCAATACCTTCTGCAACGACCGCGATATGAAGCTGTTTCGCCAAATGAATAATATGGGAAACAATGATGCGAGCTTTCTCTATAGAAGCACCTTTGCGAAAGAATAAGATATCTAATTTTATGACCTGAATAGGAAGTTCTTTTAATGTATTCAAGGAAGAATAGCCAGCACCGAAATCATCAATTGAACAAAGGAATCCATGAGTACGCAGTTCACTGATCTTGGCACTTAATAACGCATGGTCTTCAATCGCTAGACTTTCGGTGAATTCCAATTCTATCACATCATCACAAAGTTCATATTGTTCTTTTATCGAAACATAATAGCTTATGAAATCTTCCTGGAAAATGTCTAATCTTGAAACATTGACTGCTAGATGAATGCGATGTGTGTGATTTTCAAAATAATCGTGCAGCCATTTGCAGGCAGAAGCAAACATATAACGATCTAAAAGAACAATGAATCCATTACGTTCAAATATCGGAATAAAGTCATTTGGAGGAATGATGGTTCCATCACTTTTTTGCCAACGTACCAAAACTTCTCCACCCATGATGCGATGATTATGATGAGTATCCGTTTTAGGCTGTATATACATTTTAAATTCACCATTCTTCAAGGCAAGCTGCATTTGACTTTCAATCTCATTAACATGTAGGATATTTTGACGAATGGTATCGGAATAAAATGCTTGCCGTATTTCACGATTTGCTTTAATTGACTGTTGCGCCATCTTAGCACGGTTATACATCTTATTTACACTTAACACATCTTCTGGTTTTGTTACACAGTAAAAACCAATTGCAAATGAAATAGGGAAAGAATGTGTATTGCAATGCTCTTTCGCAATAACAGCTTTCATGATATGTTCATGCCATTCGATTAATTGGTTAGGTTCTTGGAAAAAACGTATACCCGTAAAATGATCGGCACTTTCACGACAGAAGAAATCATGTGTTTGCATATTGGCAAGTAGGCAATTGCACATGATTTTTAATAAAGCATCACCGGCCTCATAGCCAAAGGTGTCATTATAGATTTTAAAATTATCAATATCCCCATACCAAAAGGCGAATGGTTGAAATGCGTCTTTTCTTTGGATTATCTGTTCTTCCACATCTATAGAAAATTTGACAAAGTTTGATATACCGAGCACAGGATCTGCAAAGGCTAGTCTTTCAAGATGTTGCTTTGTGCGATTGTGCGTGCGATTAATAAGGTAAAAGAGTAGTAAAAAGATCAATAAGGCAAAGCCTGTTAACAGAATGATTCCATAGATCAGCGTATGATCTGCATTAATCATATTTTCATTTACGATACTTAATAAATACCAATCGTTATACGATAATGGTGTATATAAGCACCAATAAGTTTGTTTATCCTCATCATATGTGAAGAAATGTGATGTTTTATCTTTGAGGTTTTGATGAATACTTGTTAATTGTTCTTCACTAAGATTACCAATATCCCCTATATTTTCCACCGTTGCTGATTTCATAGAACGAATGATATAAGTGCCGTTGCTGTCAATGATATTGGAATAGCCACTGTGACTGAAGATGGCATTATCCAAAACACTCCGCAGTCGCTGAGTTTTATCAGCCGCTAGTAACACACCGATATTTTGATTATTACTGATAATAGGAACACTATAATAATTGAGGTAGTTATTACTGAAAGGATCTTTTAATGTCTTAGAAATGGTAAGGTTTCCTTGCATGCCTGATTGAAAAATAGGAGAGGAACTAAAATCAACCTTATGATGAATGGTGCCATCTAAATCAACCATGTCGGCTTTCCCATTGCTATGAATGATACCCATGCGATAAAACGCGTTGCGATCATTGATCTTACGGATAATAGGAAGTAAATGTTTTAAATCCATAACTTTCATTTCACCAAGTGTAAGTGCCACACCGTCAAGGGTTTCCATATTATTCGCTATTTGTTCGTTAACCGTTGTCTTCATATTTTCTACAGACTCTTCAAAATAAGCAATATTTTTCTGATTGCTTTCTTTCATCATATAGAAAATAAAACCGACACCTGAGACGAAAAAGCACAGGCATAATATAAGAATAATACGATAATATCTACTTGTTTTTTTTGTTACCATGACTATCTCCTATATAAATCATCATCCGATATCCCTTACATCGGTTATAGTTCTTACATTATAGCATGGATTATGTAAAGAGTGGTACTAGAATAAGAATTCCTATTTATTCACTTTATTTTTAGCATATATCATGTATATATCATACTTCTACAAGTAATCTGTAATGAATGAAGATAACAATTACCGAAAATAAGATACCACTTTCAGCAAATGATAAGAAATAAAAAATATGGCATTGCTCTTTCAGTTACTATCCTATGGAATCAAGCATAAAAGAAAAGAAGGGTTTCGCTTTCATAATAAAGCATTGTGAAAAAGAGGAATGAAATGCTATAATACCACTAGACGACAATAGGAGGGAAGCACATGCCAAATATTATCACGCACAAAATATTTGCTGAAGAGGTATTAAAACAATTA
This sequence comes from Eubacterium sp. 3_1_31, assembly GCF_964249515.1. Classification (NCBI taxonomy): domain Bacteria; kingdom Bacillati; phylum Bacillota; class Clostridia; order Eubacteriales; family Eubacteriaceae; genus Eubacterium; species Eubacterium sp. 3_1_31. The sequence continues at coordinate 18,869 of NZ_CAXUBY010000020.1, read as the reverse complement.
GAAAAACAAGATATTCGCTCAATTATTGAAAAACATCCGCAAAGCTATTATATTGGCAGTAACGGACCGGATTTTCTGTTTTTTTCGCATAGTAAGCCTTGGGAGGCATATAAGAGCCATGTCTTAAATCATCTAGGGAGCCGTATGCATGCAACCCATATCAACGCTTTTTATGAAACTGCACTGCGCTGTGTGAAAGCTCAGGAAAACATACAAATAAAAGAAACAATGATGGCATATTTGTTTGGACATTTATGTCATTGGGCATTAGATAAAACAACACATCCTTATATTTTTTATCGTACCGGGAACTGTAAAGGAAAAAGTGCCGGATATCATCACCGTTTTGAATCTATGATGGATACCATGATGTTAGAAAAATATAAGGGTATTAATATTAAAGAATTCCCTTGTTATGAAATTTGTGAATATGATGAAGATATACTAAAGGCTATTGCCAGGATATATGTTCCTAGCGCAAAAGAAGTGTATCATGTAGATGTAAAGGTACATGACATACGAGAAGCTTTAAATTCCTGGTATGATATTCAAAAATTATTGTATGATCCTAATAATTTGAAATATCCCATTGTTAAAGGTGTGGAAACTTTGTTTAGACAACCATGGAAGATCAGTGGCAATATCGTTAAAACAAAGATTGATGAACGCTATGATATCTTGAATGAAGAAAAACGCGAATGGCTGCATCCTTGTGATTCTGCTATGCGATCAAATGCATCCTTCCTTGAGTTATTCCAAGAGGCGCAATCGTTGGCAGTTGCGGTAGTGGAAAAGGCCTATGGATGTATAGAATATGATGCAAATGTCCAAAGTGTTATGGATATTTTACAAAATCAGGCATATGATACTGGTATGGATGGCAATCCTAAGATGCAGTATTTTGATGTCATCTATGAGCATTAGCAGCATATATGCTGCTTTTTTAAACGGAGGTGTATGATTTGAAGAGTTTTGATTTGCATGCAGATATCGGCTACGATATTATGCAAAAGAAAAATAAGGGATATAAAGAGAATATTTTAAAAACGTATCATCTGCCTAAATTTGAGCAGGGAGAAATCGCTTATATTTGCATGGCATCTTTTTTTGATGGGCATGAAGATTGGACGGATATGCAGGATATGATCCAAAGTACCAAAAAAGCCATACAGGAGTGCGAAGATGTCTGTCTTCTTTTGCAAGCAGAAGACTTTTTTGTACCTGCTAAGGTTCATGCCATTATGAGTGTAGAAGGGATGTGTGGAATCAAGGAGCATCCGCGTGAAAAGATACGTTGGATGTATGAACAGGGTGTGCGTTTGGCGTCCTTTTGCTGGAATGATGAAAATGCGCTGGCAACCGGTGTGAAAGGTGATACACAACGTGGACTTACGGCAATGGGAAAAGAAGCATTGGACGAAATGGTAAAACTGAATATGGTCATTGATGTCTCACATGCAAATGAAAAAACTTTCTGGGATATTCTTTCTCATCCTAAGGCCAATATCATCGCGAGTCATTCTAATGTTCGGGAATTGTGTGATCATCCACGTAATCTTAAGAATGAACAGATTGAAGCATTGCTGAAACGTGGCACTTTGATTGGAATGAATACAGCACCACAATTTGTGCATAGCAATAAAGAAAAACAGGATGTTGCCCATCTTGTACAGCACATGGTCTGGTTAAAAGAGTTTCATCATAATAAGGTTGACAGCATTGCTTTTGGCTTTGATTATATGGATTTTTATGAGGAACAATATGATTATTTAAAGGGTGCGAAGGATTGTACGCAGACTGGTAATATCCTTCAGGAAATGCGTAAGTATTTTAGTGAAGAGGAGATTGCAGCAATTGCATATCGTAATGCATGCGATTATTTTAAAAAGATTTGGCAGGCCCATAATGCCATATAGAAACATTCAAAAAAGAAAGTTTTCAGGTAGTTTAAAATTCACCTTAAGACTTTCTTTTTTTAAACAATTTATTTGTAGGAAGACGTTCTTACTTGGTCATTTGTGCTAGCAAATGTACCAGTTTGTGATAGGCAAGCTCCATATCGTCTATATGCAATACACATGTTTCCATGGGGCAGATACCATCTTTTTTGCGATTGATGATATTTGGCACAAGTAGTTCGTAATGAACAAGAATATGATGTGCTTGTAAAAAATGCAGTGCCGGTTCAGATATCACACCAGCATGAACTTCTTTGATGCCCCCGAATACTAACATCATTGCTGCCGCTTTGCCAATCACTTTATCTGCGATTTGCGCATCTTTCAATACACCCTTATCAAGGAGGGTTAGAATGGGGCGTATTCCATCAGCCTTTTCTTTATAAATATGATTGTTTTGTGATACTATACAGGATAAGTGTTCTTCCTTTAAAATTTTCATCAGGCTTTCCATTTTTTTCTTTTCCTTTCTTACAAATAGTTTGCATAAAAAAAGCGAAACTTCCATGATCGCCCTTACAGTACAAGTCTATCATATTTTATCTAAAAATGATAGTCTAGTAAAAGGAATTTTTTTGACTATAATAAAGGTATAAATACAAGGAGGGATTTTATTATGAAAGTCCAGATCTACGGTAAGAACATTACGGTAACTCCAGCAATCGCTGAGAAAATTGAGAAGAAGTTAAATCATCTCGAAAAGTATTTCATCATTGATGAGAATGTGATTGCAAATGTGGTAGTTCGGGTGTATCCGAACAAACAGAAAATAGAGGTGACGATTCCAACAAAGTTTGCAGTTCTGCGTGCAGAAGTTGTGCATGATGACTTATATGCAGCCATTGACTTGGCTATCGACAAACTGGAAGATCAGATTCGCAGACAAAAAACAAGATTAACGAGAAAGAACAAAGAGAAATTGGCATATGCGTTCCTTGAAACAGAAGAATTAGATGAAGAGTATGATGAAGCGGATGAAGTCGTTAAGACAAAATCCATTGTCCCAGACACCATGGAATTAGATGAAGCGATTATGCGTATGGAAATGTTGAATCATAATTTCTTTATTTATCGCGACGATGAAACAAAGGAAATTGCCGTTGTCTATAAACGTCATGATGGTGGCTATGGCTTAATTGAAACGGAATAAACATAATGAAAGAAAGTGTGCAATCGCACACTTTTCTAATGGTTTCTTGTTTGTTTAATGGTAGGTGTTTGTTAAATGATAAGGTTTCTTTGTGCCAATAGACTATAACATGCCGAATCAAGCATATAGATCAACATTGCTATGAAGCGTAGGTGCTTGCAGGACTTGACCGCTTTGTTTAGGGAAGATAAGTAAGGAAAAGATAGACTTAAGACCGTGTGGAAATCAAATAAAATTGTAACACGTATTTGAAACTGTTATAATAAGAAAAAGCAGGTATATTTGAAGTGATTTTTTCCTTGTATCATAGTAGTGCTGTTCTTGTTAGAAGGTATATTGTAAAATAAAAGGAATGGAGAGATCATATGTTAATATCTAATGGAAAACAAAAATTAACAAGTTTTACAAAAAACTATAAAGAAGCTGTTATAGAAATAACATCAGGTGTATGGTTCGTTTTTGGCGTGGGGCATAGTAATGCTATTTTTATTGAAGGTGCTACAAGTATTCTTCTGATTGATACTTTAGATTCTTTAGAACGTGGCAAAAAATTGGCAAATATCATTCGAAATCATACAGAAAAGAAAGTTAAAACCATTCTTTACACACATGGACATCCAGATCACAGAGGTGGCGCAGGTGCTTTTTCAGAAAGTGTTTCGGAGATTATTGCATTTGAGCCTAAGATGGCGGAATTAGAGAAAACAGCTTTTTTAAAGGATATTCAAACTTTACGAGGGGCAAGACAGTTTGGTTATGCGCTAGATGATAATGAAGCCATTTCTCAAGGAATTGGGATACGTGAGGGAGTTGTTTATGGTGAACAGCGTGCTTTTGTTTCACCGACCACTTGTTATCAGCAAGATAAAGTCATTAGAGAAATTGATGGTATACAATTAGAGTTGGTTAGACTTGTTGGCGAATCTGAGGATCAGATGATGATATGGCTTCCTCAAAAAGAAGTTTTATGTTGCGGGGATAACTATTTTGGTTGTTTTCCAAACCTATACGCTATTCGTGGCGGACAATATCGAAACCTTGCGACATGGATTAACAGTATCGACTTTATGTTATCTTATCCTGCCAAATATCTTTTAGCTGGACACACAGCCTTGATACAGGGAAAAGAAAAAATTCATGAAGTACTAACGAATTACAAGAATGCGATGGATTATGTCTTGAATGAAACACTGAAAGGTATGAATGAAGGCAAAAACGCAGAACAATTAGCTTCTGAAATTCATTTACCAGCTGAATATGCTGACTTACCATATTTAGGTGAATATTATGGTTGTGTAGAGTGGACAGTAAGAGAAATCTATGCAGCTTATTTAGGCTGGTTCGATGGAAATCCAACCAATCTTCACCCTCTTTCTCCTGAGCAAAAAGCAAGTAAAACGGTTAAATTAATGGGAGGAAAAGAAAATGTGTTTGCAGCTGCGCAAACAGCGCTTAAAGACAGAGATTATCAATGGTGTTTAGAACTTTGTGATTTGCTGATACAAATAGATATAGATAAAACTATATTGGAAGTAAAAGCAACTGCATTAGAGAAAATTGCAGAATATGAAACAAGTGCCAATGGACGGCACTACTATATCGCTTGTGCTAAAGAATTAAGAAATAAAATTTCAAAAGAATTTCCTGATAATGATGTTGTCTTATAAGGACAAACGAGCGCTTTGCACTAAACGATTGATAAAAATGGATCTTTCCAGAAGAGAATCCCTACTGGAAAATGGGTAATTGAAAAATAGGAATTAAAAAATGGAGATTTCCAAAATGACGATACATAGTAACCATTTAGAAACCACTTTTACAAAGCTAACCTAAAGTAAGAAAGAACCTAGAGGAGTCATCGTACAGTTGTTAAGGTTAGGCAGTGTCTTTCATCTAGGTACTATATTTATTAATGAAAAGCACAAGGTGTCTATCAATAATTGGCACCTTATGTTTTTTATATTATCTGTTATGAAATGTCATTTCAATGATCATGTTATGATAGCGGCTTTGTGGGAAAGCCGATTTCTTAATAGGTACATAGATAAAATATTTTTTATACAGATAATCATATATGAAATGTAACTTATGTTAAAGAAGAAATGTTTGTATCTTCATTAAAATACATCAATATAAACTACCATTGATTGCTCTTACTTTGTTTTATTTTCAACAATTTTTTTAAAACGATTTCGATATTCGGCTGCCAAAGTATTGTCTTGAAAATGCTGCATACTGCCTTCTTTTTTTATACCGAGTTGCATGAAGATGGCATCACACTCTTCAATTTCTAAATATGTATGCTCTTCATAACGTTTTTCATGTGCCGCATTTGGCATAGAAATATCAATCTTTTTACCATCCTTCAGATAAAGAAAATAATAGAAATCACCTTTATTGTGTTGCGATAAGAAGGATTTGGCTGATTGAAAACCAGTTTTTACTTTTGTGATATTTTGATAATCATTTGTTTGCAGGATAGGCGCATACCAGCGTGCTATTTCAAGATGTGATGGATATAGCACATTGATGTTTGTTAAAGATATATAAAGAACGATGAGATTTACAAAGAGCATTAGGAAACGGTAGTGTTTCAGTTTGTGAAAGATGACTTGATAGTCTTCAAAATCAATATTATGCGTTTTCTTGGCAATGTAGGCGCCATTTATGACCATCGCTTCAATGTGGAAGAAAAAGGGAAGGATATCGGCAAGCATCGTGGAACTCCACAGTATGTAGCCATCTTTAAGATAAAGCAGCTCTTTTAGCCACTGTATGACAAAGATGAATAAAAATCCTATGCATAAAGAAAAAGGCAACCACAAGAGTAAGATCCATCCTCTCTTTTTCCGTTCTTTAAATTGGTGTCTTGTAGTAAAATACTTACGCCATAATAATGTTAGCACGCTCATGTCAGCTAGAGAAAGTAAGGTTAGCAATCCTTGGTGTTCTACATTATGTTCATTAATTTTAAGAAATAAAGTTAGAATAGGGCCACTAAGAATGAGAGTCCATACAACATAAAAAAGCGGGGAATGCTGCGTCAACATTTGGACATCTTCGTGTAATTGTTGGAATTCATCCGTTTCGATTTCTTTTAAAGTTTGTAGCCATGCAGATAATGCAGAGGCATCACTTTTCTGAAAAGATTTTTGCATATCATATAAAATAGATAGGCGAAGATCTTCTTGCCATTTCTGTTTTTCCAACATATGAATTTGTTTTTCTAATAACTCTACTAGCGTACATTTTCCGTCTGTAACATCCTTAATAGCAGCTATAGAACAACCACATTTTCTTAATAAAGCAATTGTTTGTAATTGCGTTAAATCTTCTTCGCCATACTCGCGATAGGCATTTTCACCACGTTTGATCTATAATAGGCCCTTAGTTTCATAATAGCGTATCGTCTTGGCAGAGATGCCACTCAATTTTTCAATTTCTCCAATTTTCATAGCTATGCTCCTTCTTTTATAGAGGTAGTAAACACCTTCTAGCAGCTGGAAGGTCAAGGAAAAAATAAACTTTTTGCTATATTTACGACATTTTTATATCATCTTGTGATTGTTGTTGCTTCACATGTCACTTTTTGCGATAAATAAAAAACCCGCTTGCATCAGCGGGTAATACACATATGGCGTCCACGAAGGGATTCGAACCCCTGACCGTGCGCTTAGAAGGCGCATGCTCTATCCAACTGAGCTACGTGGACAACAATCAATGCCTAATTATAATAGCAAATTTCATATTGAATTTCAATATATAATTTGTTTTTTTTTCATTTCTGAACAGTTTTTCAACCGTAGTACACAAAGAATGTTAAGTGTAAAGTGAGATATATGCACCCTCAAATATGTAAAGTCAATCATATGTATTAATACTTTTTGTAAAATAGTAGTATGTGTTTGGCATTTTTAAAATATCATATCCTTATATAATATAGCGGTTTGTAAAAGAAACTTCGCTTTTATGATTTTAAAGAAAATAAAAGTATTTTCATTTTTAGGGATTTTACTGCATGAAGTGTGTACGTTGCCTAGAAAGACTGTTGTAAAAGCAGGATGGGCAAAGGAAAATCATCACATAAGAAATGAAAATAACACACTTTATGTGATAACGGACAAAAAATGCGTGAAATTGGCGCAACTATGGACATACTAATTGATAAAACAAGGTAAATATGCTATATTAATGTATGTTTGGTCGTAAAGGAGATACCATGGATACTTATTATGAAGATATTCTAAAAAAAGTAGAAATGCAGATGGAACAACATGACCATCAAGCTGCTTACCAGATTCTTGAGGAAGAGCTTTCCATGCCTTATATTCCTAAGGAATATGAACAGCGATTGATCGATCTTTATAATGCCTGTCGCAGTGAGTTGCAACCACAAGCACAGCGAAGCTATAGTGAAGAGGATATTGAAATGCTGCTAAAGGGTTCCTTGGAAGAACAGTTTCTTGCGATTGAACAGTTAAGAAAAAGTAATATTCGTAATCATCTGGATGCGATACGCGATTACCTTGGCAATGCGCCACACTACTTAATTCGCTCTTATCTAATTGAAGCGATGATGGAACAAAACATCAGTGACGAGTTCACAATTGAGATGGATGGGTTAGTCATAACCTTTGCTCCATGCTTTATTGAGCCGCCAATGGAGAGTGATGGTGTCATACAAGCAGTCGCATACCTAAAGGATTGGTTTGAAAGCGATAATCCGACATTCACGATGATGTGTGTGGAAACACTAGTAAAAGAGGCATATCTTCGATTGCCATACAATATCGAAGAAGATGATGCTTTGGGAATTGCAATCGGTGTTGCACAATATGTCTTTGCGGCACATGAAGAAATGGATGCTTTTGCAATATTTCTGAATGAAAAAGGACTTGCGCGAAACAGTGGTTATGAATTATTATTAAGTAAGCATGAAATTTAAACATGTGAAAATCGTATTGGGTACGTAGGAGGTATGAACATGAGTTCAACATGGGAATTAAAAGAAAAATCAACAGGTGAATTAACAACAACTGTAGAAGGAGATGCTTGGAAAGCTGCTCAAAAGAAAGCATTTGGCAAACTTTCTAAGAAAGTAAATCTGCCAGGCTTCCGTAAAGGACATGCTCCTGAGGCACTGGTTAGAAAACAAATCAGTACACAAAATATATTAATGGAGGCAATTGATGAAGTTGCTGGTGAAGCTTTAAGTGATGGTATCAAGGAACATGACTTGTGGGTCGTTTCTCGTCCTTCTTTAGGCATCGACAGTATTGATGAAGATAAAGTAACTTTTAAATTCACAGTTACAGTGAAACCAGAAGTAAAACTTGGCGCATATAAGAACTTGGATATTAAAAAAGATGATGCAGCCGTTAGCGATGAAGATGTTGAAGCAGAATTGACTTCTTTACAGGAACGTTTTGCTGATCTAGTAATAAAGGAAGACGGCAAGGTTGAAAATGGCGATACAGCTGTCATTGACTTTGAAGGATTTAAAGATGGTGTTGCATTTGAAGGTGGAAAAGCAGAGGCTTATCCATTAGTAATCGGTAGCGGTTCTTTCATTCCAGGTTTTGAAGAACAGCTGTTAGGCATGAAGAGCGAAGAAACAAAAGAAATCAATGTAACTTTCCCTGAAGAATATCAGGCAGAAGAATTAGCTGGTCAACCAGTGGTCTTCAAGGTTACGGTACATGATATTAAAGAAAAGGTATTGCCTGAAGTAAATGATGAATTAATCAAACAGGCAGAAATCAAAGATGTTGAAACGGTTGATGCGTACAAAGAATATGCACGTAAAAATCTGGAAACTAGTAAAGCAAATGCGGCTAATCAGAAATTTGAAAATGAATTGCTGACTGCGGTAACGGATGCTGCAGAAGTAGAAATTCCAGATGTTATGGTAGAAGAAGAAACGGATACTTTGGTAAATGAATTTGCACAGCGTTTACAGTCTCAGGGATTCAGCTTGGATCAGTTCAAACAGGTAACTGGACAAACAGATGAAATGATTCGTGAGGAAATGGGCAAAGACGCATACAACAAAGTAAAAGTGCGTTTAGTTCTAGAGGCAATTGCTGCTGAAGAAAAAATGGAAATCAGCGATGAAGAAGTAGAAAAAGAACTGGAAACAGTTGCAACTACTTACAACATGCCATTAGAACAGGTGAAACAGCTGATTAGCAAAGATGCGATTGCGTATGATCTGCGTATTCGCAAAGCTCTTGAATTATTGAAAGAGACAGCTGGTAAGTAAAGCCGCGTAAAAGACGCATCCGCGTCTTTTTTGGCTTATGAAAGGAGTGTAGACAAATGAGTGAAAACGATGCTAATCCAATTGTACGACTGCCTTTGGTTTGTACGCGCGGTGTAATTGTCTTCCCAAATCAAGAAGTAATCATTGATGTAGGACGAGACAAATCTACGTGTGCTGTAGAAGAGGCTCAGGAAAAGTTTGAGAGTCAGGTGGTTCTGGTAGCGCAGAAAGACTTAGCGATGGATTCACCAGACATTGATGACTTATATTCCTTTGGTACATTGTGTCAAATTCGCCATATCCGTCGTATGGATGGCTATCTGCGAGTAAAATTTAAAGGGCTTCAGCGTGTAAAGATTCATACGATCATCAATGACGATGAGATGATGAGCACATCTGCTGAGGTTATGTATGATGTAACACAGGATGCGATGGAAGAAGTAGCTTTAATTCGCAAAATTGCAAAACAGTTTGAAGAGATTGAAGCAATTTCGCAAAGCATTCCGAAAGAGATGATTAATGAGTTGGCAAAAGGGGTCAGTGCTCCTCAGCTAGCGGATCAGATATCACAATTGTTTCCTTTTACATTGGAAAAACGCCAAGAATTATTGGAAACAACAGGTGTCAATGACCGTCTGTTTTTGATCTTACAGGAAATCGAAAGTGAGAAAGAGCTTTCTCAGATTGAAAATAAGATCAATGATAAAGTGAAATCACGTATTGAAGAAAGCCAGAAAGAATACTATTTGCGTGAAAAGATGCGGGCGATTAAAGAAGAGTTAGGTGATGTGCCTGACAGTGATAAGGATGCGGATGAAATTCGTCGTCGTTTAGATGAGAACCCATATCCGGAAAGCATTAAAGAAAAAATTAAAGAAGAGCTAAGCCGTTATGAAATGTTGCCAGCAGCCAGTGGGGAGACCGGGGTCATCAAAACTTATATTGACTGGATGATGGATCTTCCTTGGTGGCAAGAAAGCAAAGATAATGAAGATTTGCAAGCTGCCAGTGATGTCTTAGATGCAGATCACTATGGCTTAGAAAAAGTCAAAGAACGTATCTTAGAATATTTAGCGGTGAAACAGATGACGAATTCTTTGAAAGCTCCAATTATTTGTTTAGTTGGTCCTCCAGGAGTTGGTAAAACATCTTTGGCCAAATCTGTTGCGCGTGCATTAGATCGTAAATTTGTAAAAATTTCACTTGGCGGTGTTAAAGATGAATCTGAAATTCGCGGTCATCGCAGAACGTATTTAGGTAGTATGCCGGGACGTTTCATTCAAGCGATGAAAAAAGCCGGAACGATCAATCCTGTCTTTTTGATCGATGAAATCGATAAGATGGCAAGTGATTATAAAGGAGATCCTGCCAGTGCAATGTTGGAAGTATTGGATCCTGAACAAAATGCGATGTTCTCAGATCATTACATTGAAGAACCATATGATTTGAGTAAGGTTTTATTTATCGCAACAGCAAACTACTTGGAAAATATTCCAAACGCTTTACGCGATCGTTTAGAAATTATCGAACTTTCCTCTTATACGGAATTAGAGAAAATTGAGATTGCGAAACGTCATTTAGTACCAAAGCAGATTAAAGAAAATGGTTTAAAGAACAGCCAGCTGAAAATAGACGATGATATGATCAGCTATCTGATTCGTTATTATACGCGTGAAAGTGGTGTGCGTCAGTTAGAAAGAACGATTGCCACTGTATGCCGGAAGAGCGTTTTGGCTATTCTTAAGGATAAAAAACGTTCGATCAAGGTTACAAAAAAACTCATCCATGAATGGTTAGGCAATGAAAAATTTGAATACGGCAAGCGTGAAACAAAGGATCAGGTAGGAACTGTGACAGGGCTTGCGTATACAGCCTTTGGCGGTGATGTGTTACAGATTGAAGTAAATCATTTCGAAGGTAAAGGGAAGTTGGTAATTACCGGACAGCTTGGTGATGTGATGAAAGAATCGGCAACGATTGCATATGATTATGTGCGTGCCAATGCTAAAAAGTATAAGATCAAACCAGACTTCTTTGAAAATAACGATATTCATATCCATGTTCCAGAAGGAGCCGTACCAAAAGATGGACCAAGTGCAGGGGTTACTTTGACAACAGCGCTTGTATCCAGTCTAAGCAACACGCCGGTAAAAGCGAATTTAGCTATGACGGGTGAAGTTACCTTACGTGGTCATGTTTTGCCAATCGGTGGTTTAAAAGAGAAATCGATGGCTGCTCATCGCTGTGGTATCACAACCGTAGTTATTCCAAAAGCGAATGTGAAGGATCTTGATGATGTACCTGCTGCTGTTAAGGAAACCGTAAGCTTTATCCCAGTGGAACGTGTTTCACAGGTACTAGATGCAGCTTTGGTAAAGTAAATGATCACTTTTCAGAAAGCAGAGCTAGTTATATCTGCTCCCGATAAAAAATCTTGGCCGGAAACCGATTTACCGGAAATCGTATTAGCAGGACGCAGCAATGTTGGTAAAAGCAGCTTTATCAATACGATGTGTGGAAGAAAAAAACTTGCCTATGTAGGAAATACACCGGGGAAAACAAGACTTTTAAACTTCTTTAACCTAGATGATAAATACATGTTTGTCGATGTACCAGGCTATGGTTATGCTAATATATCAAAAGCACAGCTGCTAAAATTTGGCGAAATGATGGAAGATTATTTTGCCGAAAGAAAACAGAAAAAAGGGTTAGTCATCCTTGTGGACGCAAGGCATAAACCAACAGAGGATGATATCACCATGCTTGAATTTGCACGATATTATGAAATTCCGGTAGCTGTTGTTGCGACGAAAACAGATAAGCTGCCATCAACCAAATTAAAAAATCAATTAAAGATGATTCGTAAAGAATTGCAATTGAATGATCATGAGCCATTATTTCCATTCTCCGCTGAAAAAAAGACGGGAATGGAGGCGGTATGGGAGTATCTCATTCCTATCTTTGAATCTTAAGACGTGTGTAATGCACGTCTTTTCTTTTATGAATTGGGTAATTAATTTTTTAGGGGTCTTTGCTAGAAATTTAGGGGACAACTTTAGGGTAGATGAAGAAAACGAACTAAAATCTAAGACCCCTAAAGTTTTAGATATCTTTTAAATTAGCAAAAGAAAAGCAGGGAATTCCTGCTTTAGAAATTATATATTAGGCCAAGATAACCTCTTGAATGGTTTTACGCAAATGCTCTTGTTGCTCATGTTCGATGGCATCATCGACAATGATGCGTGAAAGCTGTGATAAATCAGCGAATTTACAAAAACAGACTTTGTTGAATTTCGTAGAATCTACCAGTAAGATGGTTTCATTGGCAATGGCCATCATTTTTGCTTTTAGATGAGCCGTTCCAGCATTCGGTGTTGTCAATCCCTGTACCAGATCAATGGCAGAAGTTGTTAGGAAAAATTTATCAACATGGAAAGCACTCAACATACGAATGGCAATATCGCCACAGGCAAAATGGAAACCATGACGAATTTCGCCACCAATGGAGATGATTTCAAAGTCCTGACGTTTTTCAAATGTATGCAACAACATCAAATCTGAAGTAATGATCTTCAGATTTTTTTTTGATGATTGGATCAAGGCATTTGCAAATGCCAAGGCTGTCGTTCCGGTATCTAAGGCGAGGGTATCACCATCATGAACATAAGCAATTGCGCTTTGGGCTATTTTCATTTTCTTATCATCGTTTTTGCGATTATCTAATACTTCTTCCTGTTCAATCTTGTTACGTAAAACAGCTCCTCCATGTGTACGGATGATACTGCCGTTTTTTTCTAGCTCCCTTAGATCACTGCGTATCGTTGCAGGGGTGATATCAAATAATTTTGCTAGCTCACTCACACTGCAACGGGTGTTTGTTTTAATGAAATTCATAATTTTGCGTTTTCGCTCTTCCGCAAAAAGCGGATTTGGGTTCTTCTGCATAATTTCACTTCCCTTATGTATATTTTAGCAGATTATAGAAAAGTAAGCAAACGAAAATAAATAAAAACAAAAATAAATAAATATATTTACAAAACAAAAATATAGGACTATAATGAACCTGTAAAACGAAAGCAAATGAAAATAGGAGGAATTAAATGAAAATAACAAGAAAAGAATTAGCGAGTATGGTGGATCACACAAACTTAAAAGCTTATGCGACAAAAGAAGATTTCCAACAGCTATGCGAGGAAGCGAAAGCTTATGGGTTTAAATCTGTAGCAATCAATTCCTATCCAGTTGCGATGTGTCGTAAGATGTTGGAAAATTCTTCGGTATTATGTGGAGCTGCTATTGGTTTTCCATTAGGGCAAACCACGATTGCTGTAAAAGCTGCCGAAGTTGAAGATGCCATTGGCAATGGATGTCAGGAATTTGATTATGTATGCAATATCGGCAAAGTAAAAGAACATGATTATGCCTACCTTCGCAAAGAAATGGAATGTTTAGTAGGAATTGCTCGCAAACATGGGGTTTGTTGCAAAGTGATTTTTGAAACCTGTTATTTAGAGGAAGATGAAATCATCGAGCTTGCGAAAATTGCAAAAGAAGTAGAGCCTGATTTTGTGAAAACATCAACTGGCTTTGGCAGTGCTGGTGCAACAATTGCCCATGTAAGGCTCATGAAACAATATGCCGGTGATAAGGTACAAGTAAAAGCAGCCGGTGGTATCCGCGATCTGAAAACTGCATTGGCCATGATAGAAGCAGGAGCAACTCGTCTAGGTACTTCCTCAGGCATAAAAATATGCGATGAACTGGCAGAAAAATAAGGAGATCAATAATGAATATACAAGAATATATCAGTAAGGATTGTGTAACTTTCCAACTCCAAGCTGATAAGAAAGAAGCCGCATTAAAGGAAATGGCAGAACTACTATATCAAGCAGGGAAAGTGAAGAATTTATCACTTTATCTGAAAGCAGTAGAAGAGAGAGAATTGGAATATACGACCGGGATAGGAGGTGGAATTGCTATACCGCACGGGAAATCGGCTACTGTACCCCATGCCTGTATTGCCTTTGGCAAGAGTGAAACGGGTATTGCCTGGAATTCACTTGATGAAAAGCCTGTCTATTGTGTATTCATGCTCGCTATACCGGAACATGAAGATGAAACGCATTTGGATATGCTCAGTACATTGGCGCGTAAGCTCATGCATCAGGAAGTTCAAGAGGCATTGTTACAGGCAAATGATATAGATACATTTTATCAAGCTATCGAATAATAAACATCGTAGATGAAAAAGGAGAAGATATTATGAAACTGATTGCGATTACATCATGTTCAACCGGAATTGCCCATACATATATGGCAGCTGAGGCATTAGAAATAGCCGCAAAAGATATCGGATGGAACATCAAGGTTGAAACGCAGGGGTCGGTGGGGGCTAAAAATGTATTAACTCAAGAAGATATTGAGGCTGCAGATGCTGTTGTCATAGCGGCAAGCACATCTGTAAACAAAGATCGTTTCCATGGAAAACGCTTATATGAAGTAGATGTCAATGATGCCATCAAAAACGGACAACAGGTTTTAAAGGATTCTTTGCAAGCTCCTATCTATGGAGGTGCTAAACAAACAGAAACCATAAAGGTTGAAAAAGAAAGTAATAACAACTTTAAAGGTATTTACGCTCATTTGATGACAGGTGTATCTTATATGATTCCATTTGTTGTAGCCGGTGGTATCATGACTGCATTATCTTTTGCATTTGGTGGTATTAATTCAGAAGGAGCAATTGCCGAAGCCTTTAAGACCATCGGTGGTACTGCCATGGGATTGATGTGGGCAGCACTTGGCGGTTATGTGGCTTTCTCTATTTCTGATCGTCCAGGACTTGTACCAGGCATGGTTGCCGGTATGTTGGCATCTTCTTCCGGGTCTGGCTTTTTAGGAGCATTGCTAGGAGGCTTTATTGCAGGTTACTCGGTTTTAGGTGTTAAAAAAGCCTTTGTAAAATTACCAGAAAAGTTTGAAGGTCTGATGCCGGTCTTGATCATTCCGGTACTATCCTGTATCATTACCGGTTTCTTAATGGTCTTTGTCGTCGGAAAACCACTTACTTGGTTGAATGAAACCTTGACATCTTGGCTGACAAGCATGAGTGGTGCTAGCTCCGTTGTATTAGGGGTCATTCTTGGTGCCATGATGGCAATTGACCTTGCCGGTCCTATTGGAAAAGCAGCATATTTCTTTGGTGTTGCATCTTTAACAGCCTTAACGCAAGGACAGACAAGTCCGGTAATGGCAGCGGTAATGTTATCTGGTATGGTACCTCCACTTGCTATGGCCTTATCTTCCACAGTGTTGGCAAAGAAAAAATATACACGCGATGAGCGTGAATCAGGAAAAACAGCATGGATTCTTGGTCTATCCTTTATATCTGAAGGAGCGATTCCCTTTGCGGTAGCCGATCCAATTCGTGTTCTTGCCTCTGTTACGGTAGGTTCTGCGATTACCGGGGCATTGTCAATGGTTTTCAATTGTGGTCTTGCTGTACCACATGGAGGATTCTTTGTCTTGTTAATTCCCGGTGCTACATCCAATGTCTTTATGATGGTATTGGCATTAGCTGTTGGTACGGTTGTATCCGCCTTGCTGGTATCTTTATGGAAGAAGGAAAAATAATATGAAAGATTGTCTAAACGTCTGTTTAATAGGAACAGGAAGAGCAGGCATGATCCATGCCCGCAGCTATATGGGAAACGTCGTGGGAGCACGTCTATTGGCAATATGTGATCCCTGTGAAGAAAATTTAAAAAAAGCCCAAGAAGAACTTCATGTTGCTTATACGTATGCGGATTATCAAGTGGCACTACAGAATAAAGAGATAGATGCAGTAATCGTGGTGACACCAACAGGTACCCATAAAGAAATTGTGCTGGCGGCAGCTTCTGCCGGCAAACACGTGTTCTGCGAAAAACCGATGGCGATTTCAGCGGAAGAATGTGATGAGATGATAGCAGCTTGTAAACAACATCATGTAAAGCTACAAGTAGGATTTATGCGGCGTTATGATGAGAGCTTTCAGAAAGCAAAAGAAGTCATTACATCTGGTAAGATCGGTGAAGTGACAATGATTAAATCACTGACTCATGGACCAAGTGAGCCCAAAGAATGGATGTATGATATAGCAAAAAGCAGTGGACCTATCGGAGAAGTTAACAGCCATGATTTCGATACGTTGCGCTGGTATGCCGACAGCGAAGTAAAAAGTATTCATGCAATTGGAAGAAATTTTCGCTCCTGCGAAAAAAAAGCAGAATATCCAGACTATTATGATACCGTGGCTGTATTATTGGAATTTGAAAATGGCATTATCGGCATGATTGATGGAGCACAATATGTACAGTATGGCTATGATGCCAGAGCGGAGATATTAGGTACATGTGGCAATGTATTGGTAGGTTCACAGAAAAACAACAATGTGAGCATCGCCACTCATGATAAGTGCATGCATGCTGAAGTCATGCCTTCCTGGACAAAGTTATTTAAAGATGCTTATATTAATGAAGCAAGAGATTTTATTCGTTGCATACGTGAAGATGATACCCCTAGAGTTAGTGGACATGATGGTAAAATGGCATTGATTCTGGTACGTGAAGGATTGCGTTCGTTACTTGAAAAACGACCAATCAGAATAGGAGAGTAAAAATGAAAGCTGCATTATTAAAAGGAAAGCTAGACATTAGCGTAGAAGAAGTTCCGCTGCCGGAAATAGGGGATGATGAAATCCTATTAAAGGTGAAAGCTGCAAGTATTTGTGGCAGTGATGTTCGGATGTATAAGAATGGTTATCAACATGTATCTAAAGAACATCCTTTGATTATCGGCCATGAATTTGCCGGGGTCATTGAGAAAATCGGTAAACAAGTCACGGCGTATGAAGTAGGGCAACGAGTAGCTGTTGCGCCCAATATGGGATGTGGCACTTGTGATCATTGTGTGAGTGGTGAAACACATCTGTGTGAGCATTACCAAGCCTTTGGTATTAATATGAATGGTGGGTTTGCCGAATATGTAAAAATTCCGGCAACCGCCATTCAACAAGGAAATATCACGGTATTACAGGATGCGATTTCCTTTGCGGAAGCTGCTTTGGTGGAACCTTTAAGCTGTGTGTATAATGGGCAAAAGCGTCTGCATATGACACCGGGAAAAGATGTTTTGATTATCGGCGCTGGACCGATTGGAATCATGCATATCATGGTGGCAAAATTGTTTGGTGCTGCCAAGGTGTTCATGAATGATCTCAGTCGTGAACGGATGGAACAGGCGAAGAAACTCTTTCCTGATTTGATTCTGGTGGAAGGTGATTTACAAGAGGAGATACGCAAGCATACGGGAAAGGGCGTAGATGTATGCATCATTGCAGCTCCGGCACCAACAGCACAAACACAATCCTTGCAGTATATGAATATGAATGGACAGCTGTTATTTTTCGGCGGTCTTCCTAAAGATCGTGAAAATGTATCATTAAATACGAATCTTGTACATTACAAGCAATTGAGCATTTATGGCTGTACCAGACAAAGTGTCATGGATTATCGACTTTGCAGCAAATTGGTAAACGATAAACGTATCCCTTTGAACAGCATCATATCCGCAACATATCCCATCGATGATTTCATGGAGGCGATGGATAAGGCAGCACATGCCGTTGGTTTAAAACATGTCATTACGTTTGCATAATCTGATCAGACAGTGAGCATGACATAATGGTAGTAAATAAATATGAAAGCACATAAAAAGGCGAGAAGTTCGCCTTTTTATTGTTTATTGTTCTTTTTGTTCCACAGCTAAGATCAATTCTTTTGCATAAGGTAAAGAAGCAATCCAATCACATACAACATGCCATTCATCCAGTTTGTGATTTCTTCTGGCATAATATATATTCATTAACGTTTCATAATTCAAGGTACAGGTACGCAGTTGGTGGTAGCTGGTTGGCAATAGTTGAATCATGCTATACCAGACAGTTTTATCTTTTGTTTCTAAATATTCCAAGCGCAACTCTTCCAATACCGCTATGACTGCTTTCAAAGATGCTAAGGCTTTTTCATTCATATGCTCATAAGAGAAGTCATCTAATGTAAAAGGCTTACTGGCAATCTTATGCATGGTGCTTGTTGAATTGGCAACCGTTGCTACTTTATAGGTGTCATATTCTTTCCACCAGTACATTGGTGCGGTAAAATCTACGGAAACAAAAATCTGGCGAATAAATTTACGATGGTCACTGCCAGCCTTTGCTAAACGCTGTGCTAAAGATAAATCATTAGGCCCCATCACAAAGTTTCCTTCATCATCATAATAGGAATCCATGCGATTCCAGCTATTCATCGGATTACGAGCTCCGCGAATGGCGTTTTCAAAATTCATAACGCTGCAACGTTCAATTTTTATCATAATTCTTTACTTGTATTATTTAATTACCCAAGAAACAGGTAATTAAATAATATCTTCCTTTCTTGGGAATTCATTAAGCTATATA